>CAZHGG010000077.1:1618-12391 GCA_964531755.1 uncultured Polyangiaceae bacterium | reverse complement strand
GGCGTCGGGGCGCGCGTCCCGGTCGCACCCCGCCGCGCCGAGCGCCAGGAGGCCCGCGAGAGCCGCGAGCCGCGCGGGGGTCGCGCGCGCGAGCGACCGGACGGACGAGCAGCGCATGCCTCGCTCCTAGCCCTCGCCTCGCCATCGCACAAGGTGCGATTGCGCCTTGACTCCCGCCGCGCCGGAGCTAGTAACGCGCCCATGAGTTACGCCAGCTCCGCCGCGTGTGTCTCCCTGCTCGCCTCGCTCGCCCTCGGCCTCTCCGGCTGCTCTGCGGGCTCTGACCTCGACGACGTGGCGGGCGAGCTCGGGCAGGCCGCCACCGCCGAGGCGACCGTGGTGTTCCACGCGAACTACACGACCGAGGTGCGCGGGACGCTCGAGCGCGGCAAGCGCCTCAAGGTCCTCTACGCGTCGAGCCGCGCGCGCTGCCAGGCGACGTACGCGGGCAGCCCCGCCTGGTCCGTGACGGCCTGGTACCGCTGGAACGGCGGCGAGGTTCGATCGGTCCAGGTGGCCGGACTGCGCTCGGACCCCACCGCGCCCGAGCCGGGCATCGCGCTCGACGCCACGGGCGACCTCGAGCTGTGGTTCCAGAACAACGACCGCTACGGCTGCAACAGCTTCGACTCCGACTTCGGCAAGAACTACCACTTCCAGGTGGCGCCCTCCGCCAGCGAGCCGGGCTGGGTCGGCAACGCGCGCTACGGCATCGAGCGCGCGACCTGCGACGGGCGCATGTGCGGCGGCGCGTGGCGCTCGCTCGAGGGCGGCTTCACGTACGACACCTGGGCGCGCCAGCGCGCCGCGCTGCGCCAGGTGGGCTTCGAGGTGTGGAAGGCCGGCGTGACCGACCGCGACAACCCCAACCTGTGGCGCGAGCTCGACGTCCAGGTGCACCGCCGCTTCGTGGGCGAGGCGGCCTTCACGACCGAATACGTGTCGTTCGACGCGCGCTGGGGAAACAACGCGCACTACACGCTGGATCTCCGGGCGCTCGATCCGTTCGAGTGGCCGGCGAGCGCCCGCGTGCGCGACCGCGCCGACTGCCCGCGCTACGCCCTGCGCCGCGACCCGAGCGGCCAGTACGTCGAGGCCGACGTGGAGCTCTACTTCACGGTGAACGGCGCGGAGCTGCGGCCCGCGGGTGGCGGCACGTTCCGCGGCACGTTCCAAGACTACCTCGGGGCGTTCGCCGTGTGCGTCACGCCCTGAACCCGGTCCGGCCACGACCGCGCGCTCGCGCTTGAGTTCCGCTGCGAATCCGGGACACTAGGACCATGCCCCGCGCCCCTCTCCGCGTCGCAGCCCTCGGGCTCGGCCTCGCGTGCGCGCTGTGGCTCGCGGGCTGCTCGACTACGCCGACGACGCCGTTCGACGATCCCGACACGCCGCCGGCGGCCGTGAACCCCGACGGGCTCCCCTACCCGACCGACCACATCGGCACGCGCGCGCGCACGAAGGTGAGGGCCGGCGATCGCCTCGCGAACTTCGCGTTCCAGGGGTACCTCGACGGCGATCCGAAGGGCGCGCTGAAGACCCTCTCGATGGCCGACCTGTACGACCCCGAGGCCAAGCGATCCCGCGTGCTCCACATCCAGGGCGTGGCGGGCTGGTGCCCGGTGTGCGCCAGCGAGGCGAAGCAGACCCGCACCGCCGCGGGCGACCTGCGCGCCGAGGGCGCCGTGATCATCCAGGTGCTCATGCAGGGCGCCAAGCGCAGCGTCGGTCCCTCGCTCGCCGATCTGGAGACCTGGTGCGACACCTACGAGACGAAGCACGCGGTGCTGCTCGACGTCGACGGCCGGCGCCTCGGCGTGTTCGGCATCGACGGCTTCCCGTGGAACGCGCTCGTCGACACGCGCACCATGGAGATCCTCGACCAAGGCATCGGCGCGCCGCGCGACGTCGCCGCGTACGTGCGCGAGGGCTTGCGCCTCGCGAACGGGCCGCCCGCGACGTACTGAGCGGCGCGCGCGGGGAGGCTCAGTTCACGCGGCGGAAGTCGACGAGCGAGATGGGGCTCGGGTGGAGCTTCAGCTCGATCTCGCGCCGGTTGCCGACCAGATCGCCGCCGATCTCGAAGGGCACCTCGCGGTCGAACTCGAAGCGGCACCGCGTGAGGAAGAAGTTGTGGTCGTGCGGGATGGGGTGCACCCCGTTCCAGATCTGCGGGACGCGGAGCACCGTCTTGGGCATGGAGGCCGAGAACACCCGCACCTGCATGCGGCCCGGGACGAGGTGCGCCAGCGCGAAGGCGCGGAAGCCGAGGCCGAGCTCCTCGGTGGTGGCGGCGCCGCCCACGCCGAGCGGCCCCTCGTAGAGCACCTTGCCGCGCCCGCCGTCGGGCATGGGCACGGCCCGCCCGGTCGCGTCGAGCATGATGGCCGGCTCGCCGAGGTTCACGACGCGCACCGTGGGGCGCTTCTGGGTGAACTGCCGAGGGATGGTGCGCGTGACGATGCTGCGCAAGTAGCCGAGCCGCGTGCCGCCGATGCGGTCGACGAAGCGCGGCGTGACCGCGAGCGCGGCCTTGTAGTCGGCGAGGATCTCCGCGTCCCACCCGGTGCCGGCGAAGGGCGTGACCTGCCCCTCGGTCTCGACGAGGTCGAAGCGGCGGAGGGGCACACGCGGGCCGGCGGCGGAGAGGGCGCGCAGGTCGCGGAACACGGCGCGCTTGCCGACACCGCCGGTGGCGCGCGCCCAGCCGTTGCCGGTGCCGAGGCCCAGCAGGCCGAACGTGGGCAGCTCGACGCCCTGCTCGCGCAGCTCGTTCAGGAGCGCGATGGCGGTGCCGTCGCCGCCGCCGGAGAGCAGGATGCTCGGGCGGTTGCCGACGATCTCGTCCTTCACCCAGGCGCGCGCCTCGGAGAGGGTGCTGGTGACGGCGACGCGGGCCTCGGGGAGGATCGCGCGAATTCGCTCACCCACCGCGGTGGAGCCGTGGCGTGACTTGACGTTGACGAGGACGGCGACTGTCATTGGGACAGAGCCTAGTGCTCGGCCCCGCCCCTCGCCGTCAGCGTCTTGTCATGCGCGGGACCTCCGCGCGTAGGCGGCCCTTGACAGCTGAACACACGAATAGTACTTTCAGTGTCCCAACCACGTCGCCGCACCGCGACCCTAGGAGTCCCGCCGATGGAAGACAAGAACCGCGCGAAGGCCATCGAGCTCGCGTTCGCCAGCATCGAGAAAGAGTACGGCAAGGGCTCCATCATGCGCCTGAAGGAGGGCGAGCACCTCGGCGGCGACGTCGCGGTCGTGCCCACCGGCAGCATCGGGCTCGACATCGCCCTCGGCATCGGCGGCTACCCGCGCGGGCGCATCATGGAAATCTACGGGCCGGAGTCGAGCGGCAAGACCACCCTCACGCTCCACGCCATCGCCAGCGCGCAGCGCGCGGGCGGCGTCGCGGCCTTCATCGACGCGGAGCACGCGCTCGATCCGGCGTACGCCCGCAAGCTCGGCGTGAAGACCGACGAGCTGCTCATCTCGCAGCCCGACTACGGCGAGCAGGCCCTCGAGATCGCCGACATGCTCGTGCGCTCGAACGCGGTCGACATCGTGGTGGTCGACTCGGTCGCGGCCCTCGTGCCGAAGGCGGAGATCGAGGGCGACATGGGCGACAGCCACGTGGGCCTCCAGGCGCGGCTCATGAGCCAGGCGCTGCGCAAGCTCACCGGCAGCGTCGCACGCTCGAACTGCCTGCTCATCTTCATCAACCAGATCCGCATGAAGATCGGCGTCATGTTCGGCTCGCCCGAGACCACCACGGGCGGCAACGCGCTCAAGTTCTACGCGTCGATCCGCCTCGACGTGCGCCGCATCGGCGCCATCAAAGAGGCCGCCGCGTCCGACAAGAAGGACCCCACGGTCGTCGGCAACCGCACGCGCGTGAAGGTCGTCAAGAACAAGATGGCGCCGCCGTTCCGCGAGGTCGAGTTCGACATCCTCTACGGGCAGGGCATCAGCCGCGCGGGCGACGTGCTCGACCTCGCCTCCGATCTCGGCATCGTCGAGAAGAGCGGCGCCTGGTTCTCCTTCCAGAACGAGCGCATCGGCCAGGGGCGAGAGAACGCGAAGGCGTACCTCGACCAGCACCCCGAGCTCATGGACAAGCTCGAGCGCATGGTGCTCGTGAAGAACAACATCAAGCCCTCCACGCCGGAGCCCGTCGCGGCGGCGCCCGCGAAGCCCGCGAAGAACGGCGTCGCCGACGACGCGAGGCCCCGCCCGGCGAAGCCCGCGAACTGAGCCGAGTTCGCTCGCCTCGCGCGAGGCGGGCGACCGCGCGCTTGGCCCGGCGCGCAGGGGCGACTCAGGGGGCGGAGAGCGCCGCGGTCACGGCGGCATCGATCGCGGCGGCGTCAAAACCGACGACGGTCGCCACCGCCTCGAGGTAGGCGCGCTCCTCGGGGGCAACCTTGCCGTCGGCCACCGCGGCCGCGATGAGGAGCGTGAACGCCTCGAGCTGGGCGTCGGCCGGGAGCGCCTTCATCGCCGCGGCCGCGTCCGCCCGGTCGACGATGGGGAAGATGGTGTCACGCTCGCTCTGGGGAATTCCGAACCGGGCGAGCAGGCGGTCGAGGAAGGCGTCCTCGCGCGCGTCGAGGTCGTCGTCGGAGACGACGAGGCCCGCGATGAGCCGACACGCGTCTCGCCGTTGGGTGGCATCCATGGGCACGCAGCCTACCACGGACCGCAGCTCGGCGGCGGCGACCCGGTCGCGAAGCCGCCGCGCGCCTTCGCGAGTACAGCGCGCGCCTCGAGGCGACCCTCGCGAACCTCCAGCGCGCTGCATGGTGACCGCGAAGCGAGCAAGGGCCCCGCCTGTCGCGGCCGTGTGCCAGCCCGCGCCAGTCTCGCATCGTCGTGTTTCGCAACCTCCCCAAATAGATACGACCAATCCGTGGCGCGTGTCTTGCTACAGAAGCGGCATGAGAGTTCTCTGGCTCGCCGCCCTCGCCCCCGCCCTCGCGCTCGCCGCGTGCACCGTCACCACCTCGCCGGCCCCGGCCGACTCGGGCGTCGCCCAAGACGCGGCGCCAACGCCCACCGACGCTGCGGCCGACGCGCCCGACGCGACGATCGGCCCGGACGGCGGCGGGAGCGACGCCACCACGCCCATCGCGGCGTACCCGCTGGCCACGCCCGACGAGGTCTGCGACGGCGTCCCGGGGCTCACCGGCGCGGCGCTCATCGCGGCGATGAAGGCGGAGTACACGGCGACGTTCACGCCGCGGACCGGGTCGCCGTCTGCGCTCTCCATCAAGCTGAAGTACGAGGGCGGGGCGCTCGTCTGCCACCGCGCGTTCAAGTCGAACGGCGGCGCGCCCGACATGCCCGCGTGGATCGAGCTCACGGCGGCGATGGACTTCTCCACCGCGGACGGCCTCTTCGCCGAGAAGCGCGCGGCGCAGGTGGCGCGGCGCTTCGGCGACGCCCTCGATCTGTCGGCGACGGCGCCCGCCGCGGAGATCAAGGGCACGTTCACGCCCGCGGCGATGCCCGGCTTCGACGTCATCAGCGTCGGCTTTGGCGGCAGCCTCCTCTCGGACGGGAGCACGTCGGGCAACGTGCAGCAGTTCGGCGCGAAGAGCGCCCCGCCGCCGCCCGGGCAGGTGAACCCCGGCGTCACGCAGCCCGTGGGCAGCTGGAAGTAGGCCGCTTCGAAGCGCGGCGCGGGCAGGCCCCGGTCTCCCGGCGCGCTGCCCGCGTGCGGACCAACGCGGGCCGAGGCCCCGCGCACCACGTGCAGATTACATGCGCTCGATGATGACCGCGAGGCCCTGCCCGCCGCCGATGCACGCGCTGCCCACCGCGTAACGGCCGCCGCGGCGCGCGAGCTCGTAGACGAGGTGCGTGACGATGCGGGCGCCGCTCGCGCCGAGCGGGTGGCCGATGGCGATGGCGCCGCCGTTCACGTTGGTCTTCTCGCGATCGAGGCCGAGCTCCTTCTCGCACGCGAGGTACTGCGCGGCGAAGGCCTCGTTCACCTCGACGAGATCCATGTCCTTGAGCTCGAGCCCGGCGCGAGCGAGCGCGTCGCGGATGGCGGGCACGGGCCCGATGCCCATGAGGCTGGGCTCCACGCCGGCGACGCCCCACTGCACGATGCGCGCGAGCGGCTTCAGGCCCTTCGCGGTGGCGTTCTCCTCGGTGGTGAGCACGAGGCACGCCGCGCCGTCGTTGATGCCCGAGGCGTTGCCCGCGGTGACGACGCCGTCCTTCTTGAACGCGGGGCTCAGCTTGGCGAGCGCCTCGGTCGTGGTCTGAGGGCGTGGGTGCTCGTCGGTGGCGAAGCTGACGGTGGCCTTCTTCTGCGCGACGTCGATCGGCGCGATCTCGTCTTTGAAGGCGCCGCGCTCGTTCGCCGCGGCCCAGCGCTTCTGGCTGGAGAGGGCGAGCTCGTCGCACATGGCTCGCGTGATGCCGTACTTCTGCGCCAGGTTCTCGGCCGTGATGGCCATCGGGGTCTGGCAGTAGCTGTCGGTGAGGGCGTCCCACAGGGAGTCGCCGACCTGCGGCGCCTTGCCGAACGCGAAGCCGTCGCGCGCGCCGCGGAGCACGTGCGGCGCCTGGGTCATGTTCTCGGTGCCGCCGACGAGCACCGAGTCGGCCTCGCCGAGGAGGAGCTGCTCGGCGCCGTTGATGATCGCCTGGAAGCCCGAGCCGCAGAGGCGGTTCACCGTGAGCGCCGGCGTGGTGATGGGCAGGCCCGCCTTCAGGCCCACGTGCCGCGCGCAGTAGATCGCGTCGGCGCTGGTCTGCATGACGTTGCCGATGACCACGTGGCCGATCGCGTCCGCGGCGATGCCCGACTGCGCGAGCGCGGCCTTGGCGGCGTGGGTCGCCAGATCGTTCGCGGTGACGCCCTTCAGGGTGCCCTGGAGGGTGCCGAAGGCGGTGCGCTTCGCGCCGACGATGACGATGGACTTGGACAGCTTGGCCATGGGGATCTCGCGTGCTGGGGGTTTCGGGTTCTCGTCGCTGCCGGCAACCCTTAGCACTTCGAGTCGGTGAGGGTAGCCCCGGGTGACCGCCGCACGCGCGCGCCGCGGCGCGGAGCCTTTGACGACGGCCGCCCAGGCGGTACGCTGAGCCGTCGCCGCGAGGTTTGCCATGTCGATGCCGAACTGTCCGAAGTGCGGAGCCGCTTCGCAGAACCCCACCGCCACGCAGTGCATGTACTGCGGGCAGTCGCTCGCCGTGGCGCCCCCGCCGCCGGCGTACGGAGCCCCCGGGGGTTATGGGCCACCCGCGCCCTTCGGCGGCGCGGCCCCGGGCGGGTACGGCGGCCCCGTGCCGCCCCAGGGCTATGGCGGGCCGCAGCCCGGCGGCTACGGCGGCCCGGTGCCGCCTCAACACGGCTACGGCGGCCCGCCGGTGCAGCCCTTCGGCGGCGGCATGACCTTCACCACGGGGCAGCCCGCGGGCGGCTTCATGTCGACGATCGGCAGCATCGGCAACGCGATCTTCTGGATCCGCGTCGCGATCGCGCTCTTCGTCTTCAGCATCGTCGGCGTCGCGTCGTGCATCAACGCCGTGAGCCAGTGAGCCACGCGCTCGCCCCACGCTCTTCGTGAGGCGAGCGCCCGCGTCGCGTGCGCTTCGGGCCCCCCGCGGGCCCCGCTCAGCGGCGCGCGCTCACTTGCTCGGCAGCAGGACGTTGTCGATCACGTGGATGACGCCGTTCGACGAGTCCACATCGACCGCGGTCACCTTCGTGCTGCCGTTGAGGAACACGCTCCCGCCCTCCACATACCGCGGCCTTGCTGCCGTCGAGCTCCGTCGCCGCCTCAGTTCGAGGGCACGGGCACGGCGACGGTGGTGGGGTCGAGCAGGCTGCCGATGTTGTTCACCACCGCGTCGCGCGCGCCGAGCTGCCCCGTGGCGCCGGTGAAATTCCACTCGAGGAACTTCACGATCGACGAGTGCTCCATCGTCACGTGGGACACGAAGCCCTTCCGCGCGAAGCGCCCGATCGCGAGCAGCGGCAGGCGCGTGCCGTAGGGGCGCTGGTCGACCGCGCTCGTGGCCGGCGGCGGCACGTGATCGAAGTAGCCCCCGCCCTCGTCCCACGCCACGAGCACCAGCGTGTTGTCCTTGTAGGTGGGCGACGCGAGGATCGACTTGATGACGCCGTCGGTGAAGGCGATCCCGGCGGACAGCGTGGTGCCGTAGCCGGGGTGCTCCGAGCGGAAGCCGAACGCCTTCACGAACGCCACGTCGGGCAGCGTGTTGCCCGCCACGTCGGCCTGGAGCCTCGAGAAGTCACGCATGAACGCGGAGTCGTCGACGTGTTGTCCGTAATAGAGGAACGGGATGTCGCTGGGGTCGAACACGCACGGATAAGTGGGCAGGTGGAGGGGGCAGTCGGCCGGCGCAGGCATGCAGCTGTTGCCCGCGGCCTTCGCGGCGTCCCACCCCTCCGCGTAGAAGCCCACGGTCTTCTTCGCGGCGGTGAGCACGTCGGCGAGCGTCTTCTGGCCCTCGTAGCGCTCGGGCTTCGTGCTGTTGCACGCCTTGCCTACCGAGTTCGGGCTCACCGCGTTGTCGCCAAAGACGTATTTGGCGACCGCGAAGTACATGTCATTGGACGACGACTGCCCCACGACGGGCTGGAAGTACCGATCGGCGATGGCGAAGCCCTTCGCGTAGTCGTGGTAGGTCTTCATCGTCGCGGGGTCGGCGACGGCGAAGTTCTGCGGCCGCGCGCACGGCGTGCCCGTCACGAACTTGTCCATCTTCCCCCCGTTGATCTCGGCGACCTCGCACTCGGCCGTGTGGTCGGGGTCGAAGCTCGCGTGGGAGGTGTCGTCGAGCACGACCGGGGACGCCCCGGACGGCTCGGTCGCGGGCACGGCCTCGCAGCACGCCGGGCCGTCGTTGCAGGTCGGGTTGGACCCCGCCGGCGCCGTGCAATAGCGGCCAAAGTAGTTGTCGAACGTGTGGTTCTCTTGAATCACCACGACCACGTGCTCGATGCGCGGACCCGCCGGCGCCGCGTCGGGCGCGCCCGCTTCGGTCGGGGTGGAGGCGCCGCCGTCGGAGGGCTCGGCCGGAGACGCCGACGAGCAGCCTGCGAGCGCCGCCACGGTCAGCGCGAGCCCGAGGGAGGCGCGGCGGAGGCGACGGCGGCGGCGAGGGTCGCCGGCGAAGCGCGGAGAGAGGCGGGAGAGAATGGGGGAGTCCATGGGGGAGAGGATGCTCATTTTCGGAGACTCCGTGCAATGGAAGTGCCAGGTATCGCGCGCGCGCGCGGCGAGCGTGCCCACGGCGGGCCGTGCACCGGGCTGCCCAACGCGCAGCGGGCTGCACGCCGCCAAGCAAGCTCTGCCAAAGGTTGGCATACGTATCTTTCGTACACAAACTACCCCTTCTCCCGGCGGCGCGCTTCGCTAGGCTGCGCCGCATGAAGCGCGCTGCCCTCTCGACCGTCGCCCTCGCGTCCACGCTGGTCACCTTCGCGATGGAGGGCGCGGCCCTCGCGGCCGACTACGGCGCGAAGGGGCCCGAGACCACGGCGACGACCGATCTCCCGCGCGGCTCGGGCGGCGCCGACGGCGGCAAGGTGGTCGTCCCCGCGGGCCCGGGCCGCTACCCGCTCGTCGTGGCGAGCCACGGGTTCTCGGCGAGCGCGGCCAACCAGGTCGGCTGGGCGGAGCACTTCGCGAGCTACGGCTTCGTGGTGATCGCGCCCACGTTCCCGAACGCGTTCTCCCCCGACACGGCCAAGAACGCGGCGGTGATCGAGGGCCTCGTCGCCTACGCGCGCACGGCGCTGCCCAAGGCCGACCCCACGCGCGTGGGCCTCGAGGGGCACTCGGCGGGTGGCCTCGCCACGACCGTGGCCGCCGCCAAGCTGAAGCCGCAGGCCGTGGTGCTCTTCGACCCGGTCGACAAGGACAACGCGGGCAAGACCGCCTACGCCACCCTCTGCAGCCCGACGCTGTCGCTCTTCGCGGGGCCGGGCGGCTGCAACAACCAGGCGGCGTGGAAGCCCTTCGCGAGCGCGAGCCCCGGTCCGGTGGTGTTCGCCGACGTCGTGGGCGCCACGCACTGCGACGGCGAGAACGGCGCGCGCTTGGCGTGCGGCCCCTTCTGCGGCGGGGCGGCCGTGCCCGCGCGGCAGGCGGTCCACGCGCGCTACGCGACGGCGTTCCTGCTCGCACACCTGAAGGGCGACAGCGCGGCCGCGGCCACGCTCACGGAGACCGCGCTCAGGGCCGACACGGCGCTCGCGGGGCCTTTGGTGAAGGCGGGGGTGGCGTGCCCGCCCGCTCCCGGGGGCGCCGACGCGGGGGCGGACGGGGCCGCGCCGACGGGACCCGACGGCTCCGAGCCAGGCCCGGGACCGGGACCGGGACCGAGCCCCACGCCGACCGGCGCGCCGAGCACCGAAGCGCCGGCCGAGCCCGTACCCTTCGACTCCTCGGGCTGCGCGGCCGCCTCGCCCGCGCCTGGAGGAGGGCTCCTCGCCGCGGTCGGGCTCCTGGGGATCGGCGCGCTCGCGCTCGTCGGGCGCCGCCGCCGGGCGGTTCGGCGTTTGTGAGGGTTCCCCTCACGCTCCCCCTGATACGGAGTTGGTGGCCTCCTTGATACGGAGTTTGTGAGGGCGTGAAGGCACCTCCGTAGCGAGCGATAGGCTCGTCACGCCGGTGACCCCCCTCACGCTCCCCCCTGATACGGAGCTTGGGGGCCCTCCTTGATACGGTGTTTGTGAGGGCGTGAAGGCACCTCCGTAGCGAGCGATAGGCTCGTCACGCCGGT
>CAZHGG010000077.1:0-1518 GCA_964531755.1 uncultured Polyangiaceae bacterium | reverse complement strand
TCCGTAGCGAGCGATAGGCTCGTCACGCCGGTGACCCCCCTCACGCTCCCCCCTGGCGCGGTTCGGCGGGGGGGGCGGCGCGGCGCGGTTCGGCTTTTGTGAGGGTGTACCCCCCTCACGCTCGCCCCTCCTTGATACCGTGTTTGTGGGCCCTCCTTGATACGGAGTTTGTGAGGGCGTGAAGGCACCTCCGTAGCGAGCGATAGGCTCGTCACGCCGGTGACCCGCCTCACGCTCCCCTGGGTGCCTCGCGGCTATGCGGAGGCGACGGTGGCCCAGGCGGCGGTGAGCACGCTCTCGGCGCGCTCTTTTACGGTGACCTTGAGGGCGTAGACGCCATCGTCGACCAGGTAGCCCTCGGTGACCAGCGTGTCGCCGGGCCAGACGGGCTTGCGGAACTGGGCGTCGAAGCCCGTGAGGCGATCGCCGTCGCCGCCGCAGGCGCCGCGCACGACGTGGCGGACCATGTGCCCGTAGGTCGCGAGGCCGTGCAGGATCGGGCCCTGCGTGAAGCCGACCTTCTCGGCGAAGGCGGGATCCGCGTGGAGGGGGTTCACGTCGCCCGAGAGGCGGTAGAGCAGCGCCTGCTCCGGAGAGGTCGTCTCCTCGACGCGAAAGTCAGGCTCCTTGTCTTTCGGGATCTCGCGCTTCGGCTCCTTCGGCGGCGGCTCGCCGCCCCAGCCGCCCTCGCCGCGGAAGATGATGCTCGCGGTGGTCTCGGCGATGAGCTCGCCCTGCGCGTCGCGCGTGGTCGTGTCGACGAAGACGTTGGCGAAGCGCCGCATGTCGTACATGCCCCGGATCTTCGCGGTCGTGGAGACCGTGCCCGAGGGCGCGAACGGCTTGTGGAGGCGCACGCGCTGGCCGCCGTGCACCACCATCGAGAGATCGCCGCCCGCCTGCGCCACGAGGTCGAACATCGGCTCGAACATGGGCACGACCGCGAAGCTCGGGAGCACCTTGGGGCCGCGCCCTTCGAAGAGGTAGTCGAGCTCGTCGCGCTTGGCGCCCACGCCGAGCGCGTAGAGCACCGTGTCCTTCCACGTGTACGTGAAGGGGCGGGGGGCTGATTCTTTTCCGACGAGGGTGAGGTCGAGCGCCATGGCGCCGCAGAATGGGGGAGACGCGCGGCCCGCGTCAACGCGGTCGTGGGCGCGCACGCCGTGCTATCACCGCGCCCGTGGGGCCCGAGCTCGGCGTGTTCGACCAGGTCGTGCGAGCGTTCGCGCTCGAGGGCACCGGCTTCGGGCTGGCGCGGGGGTTCGCGCGCCTCCTGCCGACCGCCCTGCTCGTGCCGGCGTTCGGCCTGCGGGGGCTGCCGATCACGGTGCGCGCCTCGATGGCGCTGTGCCTCGCGTTCGCGATCTCGCCGGCGCTCTCGGGGACGACGCCCGAGGTGGGCGGGCCGATCGTGACGCTCGTGGTGGACGCGCTCCGCGGCCTCCCTCTCGCGATCGCGTGAGCCTTGCACATGTGGGCCGCGAGCATGGCGGGGGGGCTCTTCGACGAGCTTCGGGG
>CAZHGG010000076.1:0-12462 GCA_964531755.1 uncultured Polyangiaceae bacterium | reverse complement strand
GTGCTGGGTCTCCTCGAGCCCGTCGCGGTCGGCCGCCGGGGCGGGGTCGCGGTCGGTGAGCGGGCGCGACGCGGCGACCGAGGCGGAGGTGGCGCCGAAGACCTCCCCGAGCGCGGCGCCGAGCGCGGCCGCGTTGGGAAAGCGCTGCGCCGGGTCCTTGCGGAGGCACCGCGCGACCACGGCGCATAGGCTCGGCGGGAGGTCGGGGCGCGCGAGCGAGAGATCCGCGGGCTCGACCTCGCGGATCATCATCGCGAGCTCGAGCACGTTGTCGGTTTCGAACGGCGGGCTGCCGCGCGCGACCACGGATAGGGTCGCGCCGAGGCAACCCACGTCGGCGCGCGCGTCGACGTCGCGCGAGGAGGCCATCTGTTCGGGCGCCATGTAGAGCGGCGAGCCCATGGCGGCCGCGCTCCGCGTGACGCTCGAGCCCGGCGCCTTCGAGACGCCGAAATCGAGCACCTTGAGCGTGCGCGGCCCGGGGGCCCCGTGGGCGGGGTTCGCGAGGAACAGGTTCGCCGGCTTGATGTCCCGGTGGACGATCCCGAGGGCGTGGGCGACCGCGAGCCCCGCGCACGCCTGGCGCCCCCACGCGACGATGTCCTCCGCGGAGAGCGGCCCGCGCGCGTCGAGCTCGTCGCCGAGGTCGTGGCCGTCCAGGTATTCCATCACGATGTACGGCTCGCCCGACGGCGTGCGACCGAAATCGAAGGCGCGGCACACGTGCTCGCTCCTCACCTTGGCCGCGGCCCGCGCCTCGGTGAGGAAGCGCCTCGCGCTCGCCTCGGAGGGCGCCCCGAGCAAGAGCTTGATGGCCACGCGCTCGTCGAGCTCGAGGTGCACCGCGGAGAAGACGACGCCCATCCCACCCTGGCCGAGGACGCGCTCGATCCGATATTTTCCGTCCAGCACGGCCCCCGGCGCGAGCGGTACGGCGATCACGTCGTCTCCACGGTGGCCCACGTCGCGCGCACGCCGGAGACTCTACTCCTTGCCGCGCGCGTTGTCGCCGCGCGCCGGCCACCCGAGGCGCCGACGCGCCGGAGCTCACCGATACGCGATGAGCACGCTCGAGACGCGGACGCTCGGCTCGGTGTGCATGCCGCCGTCGTAGGCGCAGGTCGCCTGCCCGAACGCGCAGGTCGGCGCGGTGCACGCGTCCGGCCGGCACGTGTTCTCGTACTTGCTCACCGCGTAGCCGACGACCACGGGCGCGCGCCCCGCGAGCGCCTCCGGGGCCGCGGCGAGCTCCGCCACCCACGGTCGCACGTCGGCGCCCGGGCACCAGCCCGCGCGCGACGGGGTCCAGTTCCCCTGCTGCCCGGGCACGCCCGTGGCGCGGCAGTCGGCGCGCCAGATCTCCGCCGAGGCCACCTCCGCGCCGATGGAGACGGTGTGGGTGAGCTTGCAGAACTCGGCGCAGTTGCCCGCGTTCCCCTGCCCGTGCCCGGTCACGAGCGAGCGCACGGCGACGGCCGACGCCGGCCGCGGCAGCGTGACCGAGAGCTCCTTCAGCGCGTCGAGCGGCTTCGCGGGATCACCCACCGGGACGCCATCGACGGCGCGCTGCCACAAGGGGATCGCCGCGATCGGCTCGCGCGCGGCCTTGCCGCCCTTCATCGCGAACGTCGTGGTGAGGAGCCACCCGTTGCCCTGCGCGTGCCCCGGGCCGACCCACGTGTCGATGAACGCGCGGAGCTTGCGCTCGCCCACGAGGAGCGGGCGCAGATCGGTGAGATCGAGCGTCCAGGTCCCGCCAACGCCGTACGGGGTCATGAACCGCGCGAGCTCCACGACCACGTCGTCCTCGGGGCCGGGGCCGCGCTCGTCGAGCACGAGGCCGAGCGTCCCGGCGCGGTCCCACGCGTCGCACTTCTTGCTCGGGCACCCGAGCGTGAGGGTGAGCTCGATCGACTCGAACGCGCCGCGCGTGGGGAAGGTCGCCGTGGTCTCGACGACGCGCCTGTTCTCGGTGCTTGTAAAATACACGGGTGTCTCGGCGAAGGCCGCGACCTCCGCGCTGGTCCCGGGCGCGCCGAAGGGATCGTTCGACGGGGCGCCAGCGTCACTCGTCGCCTCTCCGGCGTCCGCGACCGCTCCTGCGGGCGGGGTCGAGGCGCACCCCGCGACGCACACGAACAGGACGGCGATGGCCGGGCTCGCTCTCATGCGCAGAGCCTTGCCGGGGCGGGGCGCTCCGTCAAGGCGCGAGGTCGGGCCAGAACGAGCTCGCCTGCGCCCATTTCAGTTGACCGCGCCCGTGGATGCGAAAGGCTAGGCTGGGCGGGGCCAGGACGGCCACGCAAGCGAGGGTCCATGGCCAGGTTCTTCGAGGTGCGGCGTTTCTTGGTGACGGCGGTTGCGCTCGGCGCGTCGGTCTGCGTGTTCTCGCAGGGGTCACGCGAGGCGAGCGCGGACGAGGAGCTCACATCGGGCGGGTTTCGCTACCGCGTGACCCCCGGCAAGGACCTGCCCGGCGGGGACTTCCTCGGGACCCAGGCGCGGACCCCGTTCATCTGCGCGGCCTACTGCAGCAACGATCTGCGCTGCGCGGGCTACAGCTTCGTCGAGAACGTCCCGGAGGGCAGTCGACCGAACTGCTGGCTCAAGGCCAGCCTGGCCGCGTCGAGCCCGAACCCGGGGGTCACCTCCGGGGTGCGCGTCGGGCCGGGTGGCCCGCTCGTTCCCCCCTACGGCAGCGTCCGCATGACCGACGAGCGGAGCGCGACCCGCGTGGGCGGAGAGTACCGCAAGTTCGAGCTGACGCCCGCGGTCATCGCGGCGTCCCGCGATCCGAACGGCTTCGCCATCAGCTCCGCCATCGCGGAGGCCGACCGCCCCGCCGTCGCGTGCGGGCTCGCCTGCTACCACGACTCCCGGTGCGTCGCAGCGACGGCGACGCGCCCCACCCCCGGCTCGAACCCCACGCCGCTCTGTTTCCTGAAGGACCGAGCGGGCGCCTTCCAATACGAGCCAAACTCGTACTCGAGCGTGAAGCTCATGCCGCCGCCGCCGCTCCGCTGAGCGGGCCCAGGCTCCTTGGAAGCACCGGTCGACTCGACGTGTGCAGGTCGGAGTGAGGGCCGCGCTCGCGTGACAGCGCGGCGTGTGAAAAGCAGCGCTCGACGCCTCGCTGCGCTGGCACGAGACATGCGAGCCTCGAGGACGGCCGGCGCCAATATCACAACTCAATCTCACGCGCAAGGCAGATAGCGCGCCGGCGAAAGAAAGAACGGTGCGTTCTCGCGGCGGACCTTTACTCGGTTGGCGCGAACCACTACTTGACTTGTCCAATGGCGCCCCGCGACATCGCTCCCGCAGAGCCGAGTCACCCGGGCTCGGTGTGGCTGCGGGTCGCGCTCGGGCTCGTCGGGCTCGCCTGCTTCGGCGCCCTCGTGGCCCGCGCCGACGTCGGGGCCGTGCGCGAGGTGATCTCGGGCCTCCCAGCCGTGGCGCTGGTCGTGCTCCTGCCGTTTCCGCTCTCGCTCGCCGCAGACGCCCTCGCGTGGACACGTTTGTTGAGGCGGGTGGGCGCGCGCGCGTCGTTCGCGCGGGCCTGGCTCGCGCGGGTCGCCTCCGAAGCGGTGGGGAACTCCGTGCCCATGGCCGGCCTCGCCTCGGAGACCGTCGGCCCGGTGCTCCTCGCGCGGCTCACGGGCGTCCCGCTCCCGAAGGCCTTCGCCACCAGCACCGCGAAGCGCTGGCTCATCTCGCGCGCCCACGCGACGTACGTCGTGCTCTGCCTCCTGCTCCTGGCGCTCGGCACGCGGGCCTCGCTCGTGCCGGTGCCGATCTGCGCCGCGGTCGCGGTGCTCCTCGGGGTCGCGTCCGCGCTCACGCAGCTCATCGCGGGCAAGGCGGCGCCCGCGCGCAAGCTCTTCTCGGCGCTGTCGCGCGTGCCGCTCGTGCGTCGCCTCGTGGAGGGTCACGGCGGCGCGTTCGGCGAGGTCGACGCGGACCTCGGCCGGCTCGCGGGTAGCCTCACGGTCGACGCGTGGGCGCTCGTCGTCCTCGCGTGGCTGTTCGAGGGTACCGAGACCTGGCTGCTCTTGTGGGCGGCGGGGCTGCGGATCTCGTGGACCGACGCGATCGCGCTCGACGGCGTGCTCTCCGCGCTCCGCTCGGCGGCGCTGTTCGTCCCCTCGGGGCTGGGCGTCCAAGACGCGGGCTTCGCGTACCTCCTCGGCGACGAGAGCACCGCGCACGCGACGGTCTTCCTCCTCCTCAAGCGCGGGAAGGAGCTCCTCTACGTCGGCCTCGGCCTGGGCGTCTATTTCCTCCTCCAAGGGCGCGTTGCGCACGCGCCGAAGGGAGCGCCCGCGTGAGCGCCCCGACGATCCTCTTCATCTGCGGGTCGATCAACCAGACCGAGCAGCTCCACGCGGTCGCGCGGGCGCTCGGCCCTCACACCGCGCGCTTCACGCCGTACTTCGGCGATCTGCACGTCCGCTTCGCGCGCGCCATCGGCGCGCTCGAGGCCACGATCGCCGGGAAGAAGCGGCGCGCTTGGTGCCTCGAGTATCTGCGCGACCACGGGCTCGCCATCGACGAGGACGGGCGCGCCGGGGACTACGACCTCGTCGTGACTTGCTCGGACCTCATCCTCCCCCGGATCGCGCGCAGGAAGCCCCTCGTCGCCGTCCAAGAGGGGATCTTCGACCCCGACAGCTGGGTGAGCGATGTCTGGCGGAGGCACCGCTACTTGCCTATGTGGCTCGCGGGCACCTCCCTCACCGGCGAGAGCCACAGATACGACCGCTATTGCGTCGCCAGCGAGGGGTACCGCGCGCGCCTCGTCGCGCGCGGCGCCGACCCGCGGGCAATCGTGGTCACCGGAATACCCAATTTCGACGACTGCCAAGTCTTCCGAAACAACGACTTTCCTCACCGCGATTTCGTGCTGGTGTGCACGTCGGACGGGCGGCAGACCTTCAAATCGGACGACCGCGCGGCCCTCGTCGCGCGCGCGCGACGGCTGGCGGCGGGGCGAAAGCTCATCTTCAAGCTGCACCCGAACGAGGACCCCGAGGTCGGCGCGCGCGAGATCCTCGCGGTCGCCCCGGAGGCGCTCGTCTACTCGACGGGCAAGGCCGAGCACATGATCGCGAACTGCGAGGTGCTCGTGACCGAGTGGTCCAGCACCGCGTTCGTCGGGCTCGCCCTCGGCAAGGAGGTCCACTCCAATTTTCCGCGCGAGGAGCTCGAGCGGCTGCGTCCGGTCCAGAACGGCGGCACGAGCGGGGCGAGCATCGCCCGGGTCGTCGAGGAGGTGCACGCGTCGCTCCAAGGCAAGAAGCCGGGCCCCTTCCCGAGCCGGGCCGCGGGCCCCGCCGCGATCGTCCCGGGGCGGCCAATGGGTCGCGCGCGCGGGCGGGGCGAGGCCGCCGTGGGGGGGCCGTGATCGCGCTCGTCGTCCAGGCCCGCACCGGGTCGACCCGCTGCCCCGGCAAGGTCCTCGCCGAGATCGCCGGGCGCCCGATGCTCGCCCTCATGCTCGAGCGCCTCGCTCTGGCGCGCACGCCCGACGCGAAGGTGGTGCTCGCCACCACGACCGAGCCTGCGGACGATCCCCTCGCGCAGCTCGGCCACGCCCTCGGCGTCGAGACGTTCCGCGGCCACCCCACCGATCTGCTCGATCGTCACCTCCGCGCGGCGCAGGCCGTCGGCGCGCGCGCGGTCGCGAAGATCCCGTCCGACTGCCCGCTCGTCGATCCGCGCGTGGTCGAGCGCGTGCTCGGCGCCTACCTCGCCGAGGAGGGGCGCGTGGACTACGTCGGGAACCTCCACCCCGCGTCTTGGCCCGACGGGAACGACGTCGAGGTGATGTCGCTCGAGGCCCTCGCCACGGCGCACCGGGAGGCCGCGCGCCCTCACGAGCGCGAGCACACGACGCCGTTCCTCTGGGACCAGCCCGAGCGCTTCCGCGTGCGGAGCGTGCTCTGGGGAGCTGGCCGCGATCTGTCGATGTCGCACAGGTTCACCGTCGACTACCCGGAAGACGTGGCCTTCGTGCGCGCCGTGTTCGAGGCGCTGCTCCCCACGAAGGGGCTCGGCTTCTCGGTCGACGACGTGTGCGCGCTGCTCGACGAGCGCCCCGAGATTTTCGCCTTGAACGCCCGCTACGCCGGCGTGAACTGGTATCGCCACCACCTCGGCGAGCTCAACACCGTGGACGAGAAGGAGACCCGATGGCCGACGGACCCGTGACGAACACCCAAGAGGGACTCGAGGCGCTCGCGCTCTCCGTGCGCGAGCACATCGTGCGAATGGCCACGAACGGCGGCTGCTTCATCGGCGCCTCGCTCTCCTGCGCCGACCTGCTCGTGCACCTCTACACGCGGGTCCTCCGCGTGTCCCCCTCCACGCTCGACGATCCGGATCGGGACATCCTCTTGCTCTCGAAGGGGCACGACGTGCCCGCCCTCTACGGCACCCTCGCCGAGCTGGGCTATTTCCCGCGCGAGCGCCTGGCGAACCACCTGAAGACGAGCGACGATCTCTACTGGCACCCGAACCGGCGGATGCCGGGGATCGAGTTTCACTCCGGCTCGCTCGGCCACCTGCCGTCCGTCGGCATCGGCGTCGCGCTCGACGCCAAGCTCCGCGGGAGCCCCCAGCGCGTGTTCGTCATCACGGGGGACGGAGAGCTCGACGAGGGCTCGGTGTGGGAGGCGGTGCTCGTGGCCGCCGCGCACGGGCTCGACAACCTCACGCTCATCGTCGACCGAAACATGTTTCAAGCGAACGAGCGCACCGAAGCGCTCATCCCGCTCGAGCCCCTCTGCGCCAAGTTCGAGGCGTTTGGGGCCGCGGCGCGCGAGGTGGACGGGCACTCGTTCCCCGCGCTCGACGAGGCCTTCCGCGCGCTCCCGATGCGCAAGGGCAAGCCGAGCGTGCTCGTCGCCCGCACCGTGCGCGGCAAGGGCCTCCCGAGCATCGAGGCCCGCGCCGACCGGTGGTTCGTCAATTTCAAGCCCGAAGAGATCGAGGGCCTGCTCGCGGAGCTCCGCGGCGGCCAGACCACGACCCTCACCTCGGCCCCCCTGGTGGTGCGATGACCTCGAAGACCTACGAGTCCGTCCTGCTCGAGCTCGCGCTCGAAGACCCCCGCGTCGTCGTCATGACCGCGGAGAACCGCGCCGCGATCCGCGGCCTGCCCGCGAAGCTCGGCCCGCGCTTCATCGACGTGGGCATCGCCGAGCAGACCATGGTCGGCGCGGCCGCCGGCCTCGCGCTCCGGGGTCGCGTCCCGGTGGTGCACGCGCTCGCCACGTTCCTCGTGCTGCGCGCCTTCGAGTTCATCCGCACTGACGTGGGCATCCCCGGCCTGCCGGTGAAGCTCGTCGGCGGCGTGCCGGGCGTCCTCTCGGACGGCAACGGCCCGACGCACCAGGCGATCGAGGACATCGGCGTGCTCCGCGGGATCCCGGGGATGCAGATCGTCTGCCCCGCGGACGAGGTCGAGCTGCTCGCCATGTTGCCCGAGGTGGTGCGGAGCCCCCGGCCCGTCTACGTGCGCTACAACGCGGCCCCGGCCGCGGTCGAGCACAGCGAGGCGTTCGCGTTCGGGAAGGCCGAGGTGCTCTCGCAGGGCCGCGACGTCACGCTGCTCACGTACGGCTACCTGGTGCGCGAGGTGTGGAAGGCGCGCGCGCTGCTCGCCGACAAAGGCATCTCGGCGCGGGTCGTCAACCTGCGCTCGCTCGCCCCCATCGACGAGGCCGCGCTGCTCGCGGCCGCCGCCGAGACCGAGCTCGTCGTGGCCGTGGAGGACCACTTCGCGATCGGCGGGCTCGCGTCGATCTTCGCGGAGGTGCTCCTGCGCCACGGCAAGACGTGCCGCTTCGCGAGCTTCGCCTTCGACGGGCGCTGGTTCCGGCCCGCGCTCCTGCCGGACGTCCTGGCCCACGAGCGCCTCGACGCGGCAGGCATCGCCGCGCGGGTGATCGAGCGCCTCGAGGCGCGCAAATGACCCACCCCCCAGGACCGAACCGCCATGAACGGATGAAGCCATGACCGAGCGCCCGCTGCCCACCATCACCCGCTCCCTCGCGCTCGCAGAGCGCGCGCGAGGCCTCATCCCCGCCGCGACGCAGACGCTCGCCAAGGGCCCAGGCCAATACGTGCGCGGCGTGGCGCCGCAGTTCCTCGCGCGCGGCAAGGGCGCGCGCGTGTGGGACGTCGACGGCAACGAGTACGTCGATCTCCAGATGGCGATCGGGCCGCTCTCCCTCGGGTACGCCTACCCGGCGGTGGACGCCGCGATCCGCGCCCAGCTCGAGGACGGGATCACCTTCTCCCTCGTCCACCCGCTCGAGGTCGAGGTCGCCGAGCTCATCCGTGACGTCGTGCCCGGCGCCGACTCTGTGCGCTTCAGCAAGACGGGCGCGGACGTCACCTCCGCCGCCGTGCGGCTCGCGCGCGCCCACACCGGCCGCGAGCACGTCCTGTGCTGCGGGTACCACGGCTGGCACGACTGGTACATCGGGGTGACCGACCGCGATCGCGGCGTGCCCGCCGCCGTGAAAGACCGCGTGAGCACCTTCGAGTACAACGGCAAGGAGTCGCTCCTCGAGTCGATCGACGGCGACACCGCCTGCGTCATCCTCGAGCCCACGGTGTTCGAGCCCCCGCGCGACGGCTTCCTCGAGGAGGTGCGGCGCGCGTGCGATCGGCACGGCGCGCTGCTCGTGTTCGACGAGATGTGGACCGGCTTCCGGCTCGGCCTCGGCGGCGCGCAGGAGGCCTTCGGCGTCCGCGCCGACCTCGCGTGCTTCTCGAAGGCCATCGCGAACGGCATGCCCCTCAGCGCGCTCACCGGGCGGGCCGACGTGATGTCGCTGCTCGACAAGGAGGTGTTCTTCTTCACCACCTTCGGCGGCGAGGCGCTCTCGCTCGCGGCCGCGAAGGCGACCATCGAAGAGATGCGCGCGCGCCCGGTGCACGCCACGATCGCGGCCCAGGGCAAGAAGCTGCGGGAGGGGTACACCGCCATCGCGCGAGACGCCGGGGCGACGTTCACGACCTGCATCGGCCAAGACGCGCGCACCCTCATGACCTTCGCCACGAAGGAGGTCTCGCCCCTCCTCGTGAAGTCGCTCTTCCAGCAAGAGATGCTCCGCCGCGGCGTGCTCTGGGGCGGGTTCCACAACGTCTCGTTTTCGCACGGCGATCGGGAGGTGGACGTGGTCCTCGACGCCTACCGCGAGGTGCTCCCGCTCGTGGCGCGCGCGGTCGAGGCGGGCGAGGTCGCAACGCTGCTCCGCGGCGAGCCCGTCGAGCCCGTGTTCCGCAGGACCACGAAGTTTCACACCAAGCCCAAGGCGCGCCCGTGAGCGGCGACGCCTTCCGCCTCGACGGGAAGGTCGCGCTGGTGACCGGCTCGCTCGGCCTGCTCGGCAGAGAGCACCTCCGCGCGCTCGGCGCCGCGGGGGCGAAGCTCGTCGTCACCGACGTGAGCGACGACGCGTGCCGCGCGTTCGCCGCGCAGCTCGCGGGTGAGGGGCTCGAGGCGCTCGGCAGGGGCTGCGACGTGACGCGCAAGGAGGACCTCGTGGCGCTGCGCGAGGCCGCCGAGGCGCGCTTCGGGCCGGTCGACGTGCTCGTGAACAACGCCGCGCTGGACGAGAAGGTCGAGGCCCGCCCGGGCGCCTCGCAGCTCGAGGCGTCGCGGTTCGAGAACCTCTCCGTGGAGACCTTCCGGCGCGCGCTCGACGTGAACGTCACGGGCGTGTTCCTCGCCTCGCAGGTGTTCGGCGCGGGCATGGCCGAGCGCGGCCGCGGCAGCATCGTGAACGTCGCGTCGACGTACGGGCTGGTCGCCCCCGACCAGTCGCTCTACCGCGCGAAGGACGGCACGCAGCTCTTCTACAAGTCGGCCGCTTACCCCACCACCAAGGGCGCGGTGCTGCAGCTCACCCGCTACCTCGCCGCCTATTGGGGCGAGCGCGGCGTCCGCGTGAACGCGCTCTGCCCGGGGGGCGTCGAGAACGGGCAGTCGGAGGACTTCGTCGCCTCCTACGCGCGGCGCACGCCGCTCGCGCGCATGGCCGATCGCGGCGACTACCGGGGCGCCGTGGTGTTCCTCGCGAGCGACGCCTCGCGCTACATGACCGGCGCGACGCTCGTCGTCGACGGAGGGTTCACCGCATGGTGAGCGCGCGGCTCTCCGAAGACGAGCTCTGCGCGCGCGCCGCGCGGATCCGGCTCGTTCTCACCGACTGCGACGGGGTGCTCACCGACGGCGGCGTGTACTACTCGGCCGCGGGGGAGGAGCTTCGCCGCTTCTCGGTCCGCGACGGGATGGGCTTCGCGCTGCTGCGCGCGGAGGGGCTCGCGTGCGGCATCGTCTCCGGCGAGCCGTCGGGCTCGATCGCCGCGCGCGCGACGAAGCTCCGCCTCGAGGAGGTCCACCTCGGCGTCTCGGACAAGGCCGCGCGGCTCCGCGAGATCCTGGCGCGCCTCGACCTCGCGCCCTCGGCGTGCGCCTACATGGGCGACGACGTGAACGACCTCGGCGCGATCGACGCGCTCCGCGACGGGCTCGTCGCGTGCCCGAGCGACGCGGTCGCGCGCGTCCGCGACGAAGCTCACATCACCGTACCGGCGCGCGGTGGAGACCACGCCTTTCGGGCGTTCGCCGACGTCCTCCTCTCCCTTCGGCAACGAGGTGCTCATGTCCCCCACGCGTAAGATTCGAGATCGTGTCATCGGCGACGGCCACCCCTGCTACGTGGTCGCCGAGATTGGCATCAACCACAACGGCAGCCTGGAGAACGCCAAGCGCATGATCGACGGCGCGCTGCTCGCCGGGTGCGACGCGGTCAAGTTCCAGAAGCGCACGCCCGAGCTGTGTGTCCCGAAGGAGCAGTGGCACGTCGAGCGCGACACGCCGTGGGGCCGCCTCACCTACATCGACTACCGCCACAAGGTGGAGCTCTCCGAGGCCGACTACGCGGAGATCGACCGGTACTGCAAGGAGCGGAGCCTCGCGTGGTTCGCCTCCCCCTGGGACGAGGGCGCGGTCGACTTCCTCGAGCGGTTCGACGTGCCCTGCTACAAGATCGCCTCGGCGAGCGTGACGGACGCGCCGCTCCTCCGCCGCATACGCGCGACGGGGCGCACCGTGTTCCTCTCCACCGGCATGTCGACCCTGGCCGAGATCGACGCCGCGGTCGAGATCCTCGGCACCGAGCGCCTGCTCATCGGCCACGCCACCTCGGCGTACCCTGCGCCGCTCGACGATCTCAACCTGCGCATGATCCCCGTGCTCGCGAAGCGGTACGGCGTCCCCTGCGGGTACTCGGGCCACGAGACCGGCCTCGCCCCGACGCTCGCCGCGGTCGCGCTGGGCGCGTGCTGGGTCGAGCGCCACCTCACGCTCGATCGCGCGATGTGGGGCACCGATCAGCCGGCGAGCGTCGAGGTCCACGGCATGATGCGCCTCGTGTCCAACATCCGCGACATCGAGCGATCCCTGGGAGACGGAGAGAAGCGCGTGACCGACACCGAGCGCGCGATGGCGAAGAAGCTGCGCCGCGTGGGGGCGCCGGGCTGAGCATGGCCGGCGAGCACGCGTACGGGATCGACTGGGCGATCGTCTCGCCGGTGGCCATCGGCGTCTTCGGCGTGGCGATGGCCGGGCTCGAGCGCGCGTTCCCCTACGCGCGCCAGCGCCTCTTCCGGGAGGGCTTCTTCCTCGACTTCGTCCTCTATACGTTCGTGCAGAGTTACTTCATGGGGCTGGTCATCGCCGTGATCATCGGCGGGCTCGACCGCGCCGGCGGGGGGCGCCTTCACCTCGTGTCGTCGTGGCCTGTCTGGGCGCAGCTCCTCTTCTTCTTCGTCACGCACGACCTCTACATCTATGGGTTTCACAGACTCCAGCACAAGAACCGCTGGCTCTGGCGCACGCACGAGGCGCACCACTCGGGCAAAGACGTGGACTGGGTCTCGGGGTCGCGCTCCCACCCCGTCGAGATCTTGGTCAATCAGACCATCGAGTACGCGCCTATCGTGCTGCTCGGCGCCCACCCCGAGGTCGCGCTCATGAAGGGCCTGCTCGACGCGGTCTGGGGCATGTTCATCCACTCCAACCTCGACGTCCGACTCGGGCTCGTGCAGCGCGTGCTGAACGGGCCCGAGATGCACCGGTGGCACCACGCCGCCGACGAACACCTCCCCCCCGAGGGCGTGAACTTCGCGACGAAGCTCGCCGTGTGGGACTGGCTCTTCGGCACGGCCTACCTCCCGCCCGGGAAGAAGCCGGAGCGCTACGGGCTCTTCGGGGATCCCCCGTTCCCCAAGGGGTATCTGGGCCAGGTCGCGTACGCGTTCCGGCGCTTCCCGCCGGAGGGGCCGCCGGAGCGCGAGGCGCCGGCCGCGCACCCCGAGACGTGAGGGCGCGCTGGCGTCGCGCGCGGGCCGGCCTCGCGCTCGCCCTCGCCCTCGCGGCGACCCCCG
>CAZHGG010000075.1:0-12467 GCA_964531755.1 uncultured Polyangiaceae bacterium | reverse complement strand
CGGCGGGTGGCTTCCCCGGCTTTGGTCCTGCCGCCCGCCCCCCACACCCCGGCGGGGGCGCCCGCGACTGTGTCGACCTCCGACCAGTCCCAGTCCTTTTCAGCCTGCGCGTCTTCGCAGAGCGGCACGACGGCGCGACGCAGTCCGTAGGCCCAGTGGTCCGTGCGGACCCGGTAGATGACCTGGAAGGGCGGCGGGTCGCGCAGGGTGATGATCTGGGCGTGCGGCACGACCCCGGGCTTGCGTGGCGCGAGGCGGAACGACCCCGAGACGCGTGGCCCGAGCGCCCCACCGTCGGTGGCGGTGATGACCTCCAAGAGCGCGTACCAGTCGTCATCAAACACCGTGCGCAAGACGGGCGTGGACACGGTGGTGAACGTGTCATCGGTGGCGGTGACAGGCGTCCAGCTCGAGGGGAGCGACGCGAGGCTGGTGACGAGGATGATGCCGGTGTCGCCCTCGATCGCGAGGTAGAGCGCGCGCGGGACGTCCCGCACGCTGACCGTCACGCCGCTCCGCGTAGCGGAGCGTGGCGAACTCGCGGTGCGGGCCGACTCCGTCCCGCCGAACACGACCAGCATCGAGAAGAGCGGGTAGCCGGTGATGCCGCGCACCACCTCGGCATTGAACCGTGCCTCCGTCCCCGATCGCTGCACCTGAAGGTCGATGCGCTGCCCGCGCGCGGTGCTCCGCGTGAGGGTCTCTTCCTCCAACGCACGCGCGAGCTGCTCGAACGTCCGGAACGGGCCGTTCACCTGCGCGGCGATGCGCGGCTCGGGGTAGGTCACTCCGTCGGTGATGAGGAACACCACCTTGGCGAGCGCATCGGCGTTGCCGGTGTTCGCGGTCGCGTCGCGTCCACACCGCCCGAAGCCGACCGGGCGCACGTTGCCGAGCTCGCCGCCGACGGGGTTCTGCGACTGCACGAGCCAGAGCGAGTCACACGGCAGCTCGTAGGGTGCCCCCTCCCCGTCGCCACGGGAGAGCACGGGCCCACGCACCGCGTACCCGATCCAGACGGCCGACGCCGCGCCCGCGCTGTCCACCTCCCAGAGCACCACCTTCCGGCGGGTGATCCAAGGCAAGTCCCTGAACACCTCGGGGAAGAGCGCGCGCGAGGCGTCGATCGTGTGCGCCGCGGCCTTCGTCCCGAGGTAGCCGCGCCCCCCGGTGTCCACGGAGACGGTGTTGCCGACGCGCCCCGAACACAGAATGGCCTCGCGCTCGATCCACACGACGCGCGGGAAGGTATCGAGCGCCGACCCGTCGCCCACGGTGAAGGACGTGGCGCCGTCGCTCATGTCGGCCGCGAGGGGCGTGCTCGTGACGTTCGAGGGGTCGCGCGTGGCGAGCCAGGTCAAGAGCGGCTTGCCGTTGACCGTCGAGTGCCCCGCGTCGTGCAGGGTGAAGCGCTGGCCGTCGGTCTCAAGGTCGCCGTCGAGGGGCTTGGCGCGCTCGGTGATGCGGTTGCGGGGCCACGCGAGGTAGCCGTCGGCGACCTCCGCTGGATCGGGCCAGAGCGCCGACGGCGAGCTCGACGTGATCGACGGGAGCCCGCCCGTGGTGAAGAGGTAGTCGCAGCCCTCGATCGTGAGCGCGTACCCGCGGATCATTGACGCCTCCTGCGCTTGTACGACCAGCGCGGCGCGTTCGCCGAGCGCCAGAGCGGTGGATCCACGAGACCGCGCCGCCATTGCTGGCGCGGATGTTCGTCGGACGGAGGCGGCCCGAAGCCACCGTAGAACGCGAACGAGGGGAGAATTGCGCGGAGCTTCATCGGGACTCCTGCGCGAACAGCGAGAGCTCGACGCCCGCAAGGTCACGGCGCGCATCCCACCCCGGCTCGCTCAAGACGACCTCGGCCGAGGTGAGCCCGTTCGGGGTGAGGTACACGTGGTCGAAGGTGCTGGTCGTGCCCGCAAGGAGCGCGTCGAGCTGGTCGGTGAAGCCGCACGAGAGGCCCGCGGCGGTCGCGATCGTCTCGGCCGCACCCCACGGCGGAGCCTGCCCCGGCTCGCCGTTCCCGGGGTTCGTGAGGCGCGTGGCGAGCCCGTAGGCCGGGGTGCCCGGGAAGCTGCTCGATGAGGCGACCGTCGCGCGGAGGGTCCAGTCCTTTGGAAGCAACCGGAGGTCGAGCGACCGCGTGAGGGGCGCAAGGCCGTCGGTCCAGCCGTACGTGCGCCCGCTGGGGAGTCGCGAGACCGCGACCCGCGACGCCTTGGCCTTCCACCCGCTATCGTTCTGCGCGGCCGACGCGAACACGCAATGCGTCGGGAGGTACGCGCCCTCCGCGTAGCCGTTCGTGGCGAGGTTCGACACGTCCGCGTCGAACCCCAGGAGGTTTCGGAGCGTCGTCGCGCTACCCCAGGTGATCGACCCGGTCGACGTCCCCAGGTACGTGACGCGCACGAGGCCCGACGCGCGCAGCGAGACCGACCAGCGCGCCCCGTTGAGCGCGGCCTGGAAGGTGGCGAGCACATCCTTCGGGTCATCGGCCGTCCCCGCGGCGCCCGACTTCGCGAGGTACACGCGGTACGTGCCTGCGGCGACCGTGCGGTTGTTGGTCCCGGCGCTGTCGGTCACGGACACCGTCTGCGCCGTGAGAGTGACGGCCTGCGCGAGCAGGTAGTACAGGGCTTCGCTCATCGGTCAGTTCTCCCGAAGGATGGAGGTCGGCAGTCGCCCGGTCGCCACGCCGCGGCGCACGCCGCGCGACACCGCCTCGGTGATGCCGTCGTCGCTGAAGACCGCGCCCGAGATGGCGATGGTGAGGTTGAGCGGCCCGCCGCCTGCGCTCGCAGGGAGCTGGGCGGGACGCGCGCTCGCCGCACGGTCACTGCCGCCCGGGGCGTTCGTGGAAGGCGATGCGGTCGGGGGCCTGGTCGCCGCGAGACCGACGCCCGACGCCGCGCCCACCGCGGCCCAGAGGCCCGCCGCGGCGAAGTGGTTGGTGGCGCTCGGCACGTTGCCGATGGCGAGATTGAACACGCCCATGGCGGTGTTCTTCAGCGTCTCGACGATGGACTGCTTGGCCAGCGTCTTGAGCAGCTCGCGCAACATCTCCCCGAGCGCCGCGCCAAACGACTTCTGCCCCTCGATCGCCGCGACGACGGCGCCGCCGAACGCATCGGCCACCCCGCCCAGGGTGGACACCATCGCGCTGCCGAACTCGCGCGTGGCCGACGACTGCTCGCGTTGAATCTCGGACAACTCTTGCGTCGCCGATCCCATCGCGCGCAGGAGCCCGAGGCGCTCCTGATAGAGCTCGTTGAGCGCGCGCTGGTCGCGCCCCTCGTCGGTGGCCTGCTGGATGCGCGCGTCGGTCTGCGCGATGAGCTGCTCGTACGCGGTGCGGAGCGTAACGAGCTCCTGCTGGCGCTCCCGCTGGCGTCGCGCGTCGCCCGCGGCGCCGGGGTTCTGCGCCGCGTCGATGCCCCGTCGCGCCTGGAGTTCGTCGGCCGACCGTCCGAGCGTTTCAGCCATGCGCCGACGCTGCGCATCCTCGCCCGTACGGAGCCCTTCGACGATGGCCTCGGTGCGGTCCTTCTCGGCCTGTGCGCTCGATCGCAACTGCGTCTCCAGGCGCTCGTCTTCTTCGCGGTACTGCCGGAGGGCCTGCACGTACGCCTGCACCGCCGACGCGACCCGCTGGAGGCGCGCGGCCTCGTTCTCGCCGCGCTGGGCTTCCGTGGCCGTCGCCGACCGCTGAAGGGCGTCGAGCCGGGCCTGCCGCACCTGGGTGGGGTCGCCCGCGCCACCGGACATGCCGAGCGTCGCCGCGACGCCTGCCGTCTGCGCGTCGAGTTGGGCCTGCGCAAACGCCATCTGCGCCGCGCGCAAGGCGTTGGGGTCGGTCGGTCCCATCGCCGCGGCGAGCTCTCGCTGAATCTGCGCCCGACGCTCCTGCTCCCGCTGTTGTTCCTCCAGGCGGCGGCGCTTCTCTTCGGTGAGACGCACATCGGCCGCGCGCCGTCGGGCGGTCTCGCCGACGTTCGCGATGGCCTGCGCGCTGGTCTCCGAGGGGCCTTCCCCTCCGAGCGTCGGGCCGGTGGGGGTGTTCTGCTGAAACATCGACGCGGCCCCGCGCAGGTTGTCCGTGCGCTGACCGGCCTGCCCCCGGCGCTGCGCGAGGTCGCGCTGCACGATCGCGAGCACCCGGGCCTGCTCGTCGGCGCTGAGGCTCACGAGTTGCCCCGCCATGGGGTACTGGCGCGTGTCCACGCCCGCGCGGCGGAGCTCGTCGATCGTGGCCCCGTAGCGCGCGCCGAAGCTCGACGCCTGCCCGGCCGTGCGCGTCGTGGTCGACCGGCCGCCGAACGCCTCCACCACGGTGCCCGAGAACGCCTCTCCGAGCGCCTCGGACCAGTCCCGCGTGCCGTCGGTGAGCTCGTCGAGGTAGGTGCTGGCCTGGACGAAGAACTCGGTGAGCCCGACGCCGCGCGCGAGGAACGCCGACACGGAGTCGCCCGCCTGGGTGAGCGACGCGTTCCACATGGCCTGCGCCTCCGACGCGGAGACCGCGGCGGGACGTGTGCGCCCGGCCTGCTCGACGAGCTGGCGCAACGCGAGCGAGGCGTTCTCCGTCTTGGTCCGGCCCGCCTGGATGGTGATGCCGAACTCCCGCAACCCGTCGCCCCCGTCGCGGATCTGCGTCGTGAGCTGGTCGAGGGCCTGCCCCACGTCCATGCGGTTCACGCGGGCGAACTCGCGCGCACGCTGGGTCACGGCGGCGAGCTCCTGCGCGGAGAGACGAATCCCGGCCTGCGCGAGCCGCGACGACACGGCGGCGGCCTGGTCTGCGGTCACGACCCCGTTGGTGGCAGACCGCACTTGATCGTACGCGCCGCCAAGCTGCGAGAGCGCCTGCGCGTGGGCCTCCGCGCGGGCGTTGGCCTCGGGCACGTTCTGGAGAAACTCGACGAGCTTCTCCGCGAACTTCTCCATCGCCGCGGTCGCGAGGTTCGCGCCGATCTGCGACTTCTTGAACATCTCGCCGAGGCTGTTCTTCTCGGCCTCCTTGGCGGCTTTCTCGGCCTCCTTGGCGAGCTGCTCAACGGCCTTCTGCGCAGACTTGGTGTCCCGCTCCGCGTCCTTCAGGGCCTTGCCGATGGCCTTGATCCCGGCCTCGGCGTTGCCTTTGAGGTTGATATCGAAGTCGCTCATCGCTTCGTTCCCTTCGGGTCTTCGGGCTTCTCGCGGATCCGGCGAAGGTCATCGGCCTGTCGCATCGAGAGAGACCGCTGGGTGAAATCGATCGCTTCGACGAGCACGGCGCTCGGGTGGGGTTCGCGCAGGACCAGTTGCCCCTTGTCGAACCACGGGAGAAGGCGCTCGACCACGTGCGCGTCGGGCGTGCGCAGATACCAGCACGGGCACGTCGTGAACTCCGGCACGGGGTCGTTGGGGTCTTCGCCCACGAGCCGGGTCACGCGCACGATCACCTCGCGCGCCGCGGGCGGGATCTCTTCGGGACACCGGCCCTCGGCACGAGGACACCGCCACGCGCGTTGAAGGTTCGCGCCCTGCGCGTCGAGGATCTTGGCCCCTCGGGGGTCGGGGTCGGCGGCGGCTTTGTCGCGGAGAGCACAGCCGCACGCGTGCGCGGCCATGGCCTCGTTCAGAGCGACAGAGCCCCACCACCCCAATACGAGAAAGGGCCGCGCTTCCCCTTCGGCAGACGGCAGAGGTCGAGCGCCACCTGACCGATCTCCTGAAGGGTCTCCAGGCCGAACCGATCGGCGACCTCCTGGCACCAGTCGTCGCCCGCCATCTCGACGCCGTAGGACGCAGGGGAGAGCTTGAACTGCGCCTTCTCGGCCTTCTCGGCGACGAGCGGCGTTCCCTCGGTCACGTCGATCTGGTGACACGCGGCCTGGAAGGCGACGTACCGGCGCTGTTCGACGGGGTAGATGTTCGCGAGCACGCCCGAGAAGAACGCGGCCGGGAGGCGCTTCAGGCGGAACCACGTCGGGGTCAGGCCCTCGCGCACGGGCACCTTGTCGGGGTCGCGGTCGCGGATGTACTCCAGCGCGCGGCGCCGAATGTCGACCGTCTCTTCTTCGGTCGCGCCCACGCTCGCGAGCGCGGGGTCGGGGTCCGTAGGGTTGCATCGAACGACATGGAGCACAGCGGAGAGCGACGACATGAGACGTGTACCTTTCAGGCGGCGAACAACCGAAACGGAGCCTGCGCGAGCTGCTCGTTGTCGAGCGTGCCCGAGGTGGACGTGTCGAGCAGGCAGCGGAAGTGCAGCTTGTGCTTGGTGAGCCCGTCGGACCCTTCGATCTCGTCGGGCTTGCCGACGAGCACCACGCGGGGAAGGTCCGCGCCGATGACGCGTCGGCCGGTGCTCGTGTCCACGGGCACGTAGAAGATGCCCGAGAGCTTGGTCTGCTCCGACCAGCGCGTGACCCACGTCGAATCGTACGGGGTCACCACGTCGAACTCACAGAAGGCGTCGGACACCTTCTCTGAGCGCACGACCCCGCGCCTGCCCTCGACGCCCCCGGTGAGGGTCTCCTTGTGCTTCAGCCCCAGGTTCAGGGTGAACTCGATGGAGTCGATCGCCACGTTGTCGCGCGTCGTCGTCGCGATCGGCTGAAGGATGAGCACCGCGTCGCGGCACGCGATCGGGTCGGCCATCGGGTCGGCCGCGTGCGTGATGGCGAGCGACAGGTCCGCGGGCCCCGTCCACGACGCGAACGCGAGCTCGAAGGAAATCTTCGCGCAGTCGTCCCGCGGGAACATCAGCTTGAAGGTGCCCGTCCCGCCCGTGGCCCTGCGCTGGATGTTCGCGTCCTGGCCGTTCGCGATCGCCATGGACAGTGACCGCGTGTTCGTCCGGGTGGGATACCACGTGAACGAGTTCACGATGTCCGCGCCGGTCGCGGGGGCGGCCGAGAGGTTCGGCCACCAGGTCAACGCGTCGTTCGCGCGGGTGAGGATGCGCGCGGGGACGAGCCCGGCCGTCGGATCGGTGAGGAGCACGATCTGCCCCTCGGGGAAGCGGTCGCCCTGCGTGTTCGTGACGCTCGCGCCGCCCTCCGTGGGCGAGGGGGACGCCACCACGTCCGAGCCCGCGGCGACGGACTCACCGCCCATCAGGCACCGCAGGAGCACGCGGAGCGGGGCGTTCGCGTCGGTGTCCGCCGTGGCCCCCGCGTTGAGCACGGTGGGGGCGGGCTGGAGGTAGTATTCGAACGACCCCGTGGCGCTCTTGAACCCGCGCTCGGTGTCCGACGCGTCCCACGGGCGCGCGCGCAGGCGGGCGGTCTCGATCTCCGTCTGAGTGAAGACCATCTTCGCGGTCTTGTTCACCGGGTGCATCCGGCGCTCGGTCCCGGCCGTGCCGAAGGTCACGGTCTCTTCGGAGATGTAGGAGGCTCCGATCTCCGAGGCGTCGACGACGTCGCTGATAGCCATGGTGCGTTCTCAGGTGTGCGCGGGGCCGTAGTCTCCAGGGAGAGCGGCCCGGGTCTTCAGTACGAACCAAACCTCTTGAATGACCCGATCGGCGAGCACGATGGGGTCGGGGAGACCTTCGATCGCGGGCGCGCAGTCGATCACCGACGGCGTGAGGCCCGTCCAGTTGGGCTTGTAGCCCACGCGCGCGCTGATCTCGTGGGCGTCCTGGGCGGCCCTGTCCTCGATGGCGTCGAGGGTCGCCGCGCCCGACTGCTCGCCCTGCATGTCGCTGTCGTCGCCCGCGCCCGTGAGCACGTAGCCGACGCGCACGAGGAGCCGGGTCTCGACCAACGCGCGGCCGCAGAGGGGGTTATGCGGGACGCCGCCCATCGGCTTCGCGCCACGGAGCCTCACCTCGACGGCCCTCTCCAGGCTCCCGAGGTCGTGATGCTCGAGTGTCGTGCGCGGGTCGGCGCGGTGGTACTGCCCCGGTGGGATGGCCCACCCCTCGACGCCTTCGAGCCCTACGAGGAGCCGGTACGCGCGCTCGCGATGGTCGGTCTGCGTGCCGCTCACGTCACCCTCGGATCACGCGGATGGTGCGTGAGTACCCCGCGTCGTTGCGCGCGGCGCCCGTCTGCTTCTCGTCGAACGCGACGATGGCGCACGCGCCGTCACGCTCCTGCGCGTAGCGACGCTCCATCCGCTCGCGGTACGCGGTCATCTCGTCGTCGTCACCCGCGGTCTCTGCGAGGAGCGCGCGCACGAGGTAGTTCAGCGCGAGGTCAAGATCGACGGTCCCGGCCAGCGCGCCGGGGGCGTAGTTCTGCGCGATGTCCCGGTACATCTTCGCGCGCGCGATCTCCACCACGCCGGGGAGCCACACGCCCGTGTTGAGGCGCTTGGCGAGCAAGGGGTCGAGGTCGCGCAAGCTCTCGATCCCGAGGTTCGCCTGCGGCGTGTAGCGCGTCACGTCGAAGGGGATCACCACCGGGTCTTGCCCGTCGGCCTCGGGCCACGTGTACTCAATGCGGAGGTTCCGCCCCGGCGCCTGCGTGCAGCTCGTCGAGACGGTGAACTCGACGCGCGTGCTCTGGAAGGTCGAGCTCGCGGCGTATGCGCTGCGCAGGGGGCGCAGGAGGGTGACCGCCGCGCCCGTCCGGGCCTTGACCGTCACCTGCTCGCCGCCGACCTCTGCGGCCCCTCCCAGGAGGTAGCGCCGCCCCGCCGTGACGCCCGTGCCCGAGGTGAGGGTGAGGGCCGTTCCCACCGCGGCGTTGGCCGCGAGGGTGGTGTCCACCGCGTTGAGGGTCGGTGCGCTCGACGCCTGGAGGATGCCGCCGCTCACGCCCTTCACCACGAACGTCCCCGCGGCGCTCGGGCGCTGGGGGAGGTCGAGGAAGAAGGTCTTGGCGGCACCGATCGGGGCGAAGCGCATCGTCTACCTCACGCGGCCTCGGACGCCTTCTCGGCGCCGGGGGTCACCTCTTCGACCAGCCACATCGACTGACCTTCCTTCTCGTTGCCGTCGCGGTCCCGCTCGATGAGGCACCGCTGAAGCGGCACGCCATAGCCCCAGGTGCGGAGGATGAGCACGGCGGTGCGCAGGACGAACGACTTCGGCTCGAACGTGACGTCGACCGTGTCGTAGAGGTCGCGCCCGGCGTTGTCGGCGATCACCCGCTTCTCGCCGCCGTGCGCGTCCACGAGCTTCGCGGGGGCCTTGGGGTCGGTGAGCTTCCCGCCCTTGTTCCCGATCTTGCAGCGGAGCACCTTGCCCTGAAGCTCTTTCGGGAGCGGCCGCCGCTGGGGGTCCTTGGTGGGGGGCTTCACGCCCTTGATGAGCCGCAGGCGCCACACCCGCGGTTCTTCGAACAGCATCTCCCCGCTCGGGTGCGCGTTCGACTGGAGGAGCGCGAGCGCGATCTGCTGCACGTCGTCGTGAGACGACCCGAGCACGGTGCGCAGGAGGGGGATGTGCTCCGCGTCGAGGCGTCGCAGCTCGTCGGCGACGTACGCCTCGCGCTCGTCCATCTCCTTGTCGGCGAACTCGTCACAGAACGGGGGCTGTTCGAACATCGTGGGTGTGGCTCCTGGGAAGGGACCGTCAGGTCCCGGTGACTTCGACGAAGAACGTGGTGCTCGACAGGTCGCCGGTGCTCGACACCTCCGCGCCGGGGTCGGTCGTCACGTCGTAGAGCTTGATCTTGCCGGTGGCGGGGGCGCCGCTCGCCGCGCGGATGTAGGCCCCGTGGTACTTGCCGCTGCCGTGGGGGTTCACGCCCACGACCGACAGGCCGTTGACCTTCGTGAACACGGCCATCGGGTCGATCCCGGTCAGGGTCGCGTTGGCCGACGAGAGGTCGAGAAGCGACCCGCCCGTGTCGTAGCTGGCGGTTCCGGTGACCTGGAAGATGGCCTTCTTCTGCGAGCCGTACCCGCCCCCGGTGAGGCTGAGGACGGCGGCGACGGTGAATGCGCTCATGGTGCTCCTGATGCTGCGAGTGCTCGTGGTTGCGTCCGGTCGTGCAGGGGCGGTGTGGCCGCCCCCGCGGTGCGATCAGCTCAGGCCCGTGGCCTTGCCGTGGCGGCGGCGCTTGCGCACCACCGGCACGAAGCCCCAGGAGATCTGCTCCTGATCGGAGTCGTTGACGGGCGCGAGCTTCCTGTTCTGCAAGGGCCTCTGCCACCGGAGCTCGATGCCGCTCATCGCGTCGAGCATGTACAGCTCCGACGAGGTGATGCCGCGAACGGGCACCCACACGGCGCCGTTGAACGACACCTGCACGCGGGCGTTGCCGAGGTCGTAGGGCCGCCCGGCCTCCGCGATCGGCATGGAGCGCGCGACCGACGACGCGGCCCCGAGCAGGTCGGTGTAGCGCTGGCGCTGGAGGAGTCCCGACATGATGGTGTCGATCTCCGCGCCACGCGGGGCGTCCGAGAGCGTGCGGTACATGGTGTTGAGCACCGCGACCGTCTGCGCCCCGCCGACGTTGGTCTCCAGCGCGGCCCACTCCGTGACACTCGCCGGGTCGAGACCCGCGTACACGTCGTTCGCGTCGATGATGCTCGCGATGCCGCGGTTGGCCGTCGAGCCCGTGAGCGTGCTCTCGGCGAGCGCGCGCAGCGTGATGATGGCGTCGTCGTAGCCGTTGGCGATCGGGTCGTCGTACACGCCGCCGCGCGCCACCTGGTCGCGCAGGTGTCCCGTCACGTCGATGATGACGCGCTGGTACACCGCGGAGAGCGACGCCTGCTGGTACACGGGGGCACCCGAACCGGGGAGGCCCTGGCCCTCGACGAAGGTCTCCGCGGTCTGCGTGGTACCCGTGCGGATGTTCCACTTGTACGGCTGGCCGCCGTCGTTGGCCCGCGACCGGCCCGTGCGCTCGAACCAGTCGAGCAGGTCGCACGGGCGGAAGTTGATGTCCTCCACCGCCCCGTCCACGTTGGGCTTGATGAGGTTCGCGCTGCTGGTGAGGTTCAGTGTCATACCGTCTCGCTATCGACGCGGGCGGCACCGTTCGGGGCGCCCGCGGGGTCTCAGGCTGTCTTCTGCGGCTGCGCGCCCTGGGCTGCGTTCTGCGCCCCTTGCGGGGGCTGCGCGGCGCCGGGGGTGGCGGGCCGGGCGGGCGCCTGCATCGGCATCGTGAGCGCCGCGCCGGGGCGGTACTCGTCGCCGTAGAGCTTGCGCATCCCGCCCGCGTAGCGGTCGCGGAGATACTGCGTCGCGCCCTCGGCCGTCGAGACGTCCGCGGGGGCGGAGGTCTTCGGCGTCGAGGTCACGCCGGGAGCTCCCGCGCCGCCGCCGGGGACGCTCGCCGGGAGGAAGTGTTTCCCGTCGCTGTTCAGCCACTCCCCCAGCGAGTCCTTGATCGACTTCGCCGGGTCGGTCTTGAACACCACCTTCCCGTCCTTGATCTCGTACCGATCGCGCACGAGCTGGGCGACCTGCCCCCCGTTGAGCGCGCGGTGCTCGCCCGCGGCCGTCGCGAGGGCGTGCTCGATCGCGAGCGCGTCGCGTTCCTTCTGCGCCGCGAGGGCCTTGGCCTCGGCCTCCTGCACCTTCTTCGTGGCGGTCTCAGCCTCGCGGCGGGACCGCTCCTCCGCGCGTCGGGCGCGTTCGAGGTCGGCGGGGTCGTGGTTCGTCGCGGGCTTCGCGCGCGCGGCGAGTGCCGCGGACAGCTTACGCAGGGCCATGGCTCAGGACGCCTTCTTCTCGCCCTCGGGGGGCGCGGCAGGGGTTGCGGGCTTGGCGGGCTCCGACTTGGGAGCGGGAGCCGCGGGCTTCTCGGCCGTCTTCTCGGCGGGTGCAGAGGTCTCCGCGTCGAGCAGGGCCGCGATCTCGTCCTGGCTCATCTCCGCCTCGTAGACCTCTCCCGTCTCGGGCGTGGCACGGAGTGTCACACCGTCGTCGCCGAAGTCGATCTGGAGGGACTTCAGGTCCGCGTCCATGCCGTCCGTGAGGGCGGCTGCGACGAGACCGTGGACGATCTTGGGGAGGGTCTCTTCGGGTTCCATTGTTCCTTACTGTGTCACATTGTGCCGACGACGCGCAAGGGCCGCGCGGGCGTCGTCGGCGATCTGCCGCACCCGGTTGGCGAGGATGCGCGCGTTGACCGGGAGGTGGTACAGGTCCGCGGCGTTCGCGGCGTCGTGGGGGGCCGCGTCGAGCACCACCGTGTAACGGCGCGCGCCCGGCAAGTTGTCGAGGTCGAAGGGCTCGATGAGCACCGTCGCCCCGAGGGCCGCGTACTTCATCAGGTCGCGCGCGTCGTCGTGCGTATGCACCATGCCGTCGTCGCGGGCCCACACGCGCGGGCGCTCCGGGGTCAGTCGCTCGGTCACGTCGAGGTCCACCGTCATCGAACCGTTCTCACTTTCGCGCGCGTCACCCGGCGCTTGAGGTCGCCCGTGTCGTCGCCGATCCGGCTATGGCCTTTGGCCTTCACCGTGGCGTCTTTGAGCGGGGTCATCGCCACGTCGCCGCCGGAGGTCTTCAGGCGGCGGACGATCTCATCCTTGAACACCCCGACGGCCGCGGCGGCGGGGGCATCGACGCC
>CAZHGG010000074.1:0-12592 GCA_964531755.1 uncultured Polyangiaceae bacterium | reverse complement strand
CGGCGGCGCTCTGCGCGATGGCGACGTTCCCGTGCGCTCGCATGGCCGAGCTGCCGCGCGACGGGGCGCGCGCGAGCGCCTCGAGGTAGTGGGCGGCCGCGGCGGCCGGGTCGGCGAGCCGCATCGCGAGGTGCCCGAGGCTCATCGAGATCGCCACGCGGAACGCGCCGTCTTCGAGCTGGCCTGCGACCTGCTCGGCGAGGCGGAGGGCGCGGGCGGCGCCCGCGAGATCGTTGGCTCGCAGCCGGAGCTCGGCCCCGAGCAGGTGAAGATCGAGGTGCTCGCGGAGCGCGGTGCCAGGGGCCACCGCCGCGAGGTCCCGCGAGGCGAGCCCCCGCTCGCGCTCGGCGTCGACGGCGCGCCCCTCCAGGTTCGCCAAGGTGGCGCGCTCGAGCCGGAGCCGCGCGAGGTCGACGGGCTCCCAGTCCCGCGGGAGCGCGGGCAGGCCCTCGGCCAGCGCCCGCGCGCGCTCGAGGCGCCCTGCCTCGCGGGTCGCGCGCACGAGCCGCACGGCGATCGCGGGGGGCAGCGGGTGAAGCGTGACCTCTCGCGCGACCGACTCGAGCCACGCGAGCACGAACCCGCCCTCGTCCGCCCCCGCGAGGCGATCGACGAGCTCCGCCACCTTCGCCGCGGCCACCGGCGCGTACGGCTGCTCCCGGGGCGCCACGGCGCTCGCTGGGGCGGGCGCGCGAGGCCGCTGGCCGCGCCCGCCCTTCGGCAAGGTGTCGGGTCCCGCCATCGCCGCAAGTCTAGCGCGGATGGGCGCGGATGTGGAGCGCGGGCGCCCGAGGGCAGCGCGACGATTTGCCGCCCGCCCGGCGGGCGCCGCCGGTAGTCTCACGAGATGGCGTTCAAGATCCTCTGTGTGGCAGGCGCGCGACCGAACTTCATGAAGATCGCGCCCATCTTGCGCGCGTTCGCGAGCGACTCGCGCTTCCAGGCGAAGCTCGTCCACACAGGGCAGCACTACGACGAGAAGCTGTCGAAGGTCTTCTTCGAGGACCTCAAGATCCCGCGGCCCGACATCGAGCTCGAGGTCGGGTCGGGCAGCCACGCGCAGCAGACCGCGGAGATCATGCGCCGCTTCGAGCCGGTCCTCGAGGCCGAGCAGCCCCACGGCGTGCTCGTGGTGGGCGACGTCAACTCCACTGTCGGGTGCGCGGTGGTCACGTCGAAATACTTCCTGCGCGAGCCCTACCTCTACCGGGGTCGCCCGCGGCAGCGCCCGCTCATGATCCACGTGGAGGCCGGGCTCCGCAGCTTCGACGACGACATGCCCGAGGAGATCAACCGCAAGCTCACCGACGCGGTGAGCGATCTGCTCTACGTGTCCGACCCGGCGGGCACGACGAACCTCGCGAAGGAGGGCGTCGCCGAGGAGCGCTCGGTGTTCGTGGGCAACGTGATGATCGACACGCTCCTCGCGGCGCGCTCCGAGGCCGACAAGTCCACCGTCCTCGCCGACCTCGGCCTCGAGGCCGGCGCCTACGGCCTGGTCACGCTCCACCGCCCGAGCAATGTCGACGACCCGGTGGCGCTGAAGAACCTCCTCGGCACGCTCCGCGAGATCGCGAACGACCTGCGGCTCGTGTTTCCGGTCCACCCGCGGACGCGCAAGCGCCTGGAGGACGCCGGCATCGAGCTCAACCCGGCGAGGTTCCTCGTGGTCGACCCGCAGGGCTACCTCGACTTCATGAAGCTGACGGCGAGCGCGAAGTGCGTGCTCACCGACTCGGGTGGCGTGCAAGAGGAGACCACGGTCCTCGGGGTCCCGTGCATCACGCTCCGCGAGAACACCGAGCGCCCGGTCACGTGCGACGAGGGCACCAACCAGCTCGCCGGCGTCGAGCGGGACGCGATCCTCGCGGCGTACGCGCGCATCGACGCGGTCCGCGCGGCGGGCAAGGTGCCGCGGTTCTGGGACGGCAAGAGCGCGGCGCGCATCGTGGCCCACCTCGGCGAGGTGCTCGGCGCGCCCGCGGTCGGGGCCTGAGACGGCGATGAAGACCCGCGTCTACATCACGGTCGACGTGGAGTGCGCGGAGGAGCGCGGCGTCGATCGCCCGCTCCAAGGGTACGACGTGCGCGTCTTCGGCCGCTTCGTGAACCAGCCGAGCGACCTCGGCATCGACCGCATCATGCGCGAGCTCGAGGCGCAGGGGCTCCGCGGCACGTTCTTCACGGAGGCCCTCGGCTCCCACACGTTCGGGCGCGAGGGCCTCGAGGCCGCCTGCCGAGACATGGTGCGCCGCGGCCACGACGTGCAGCTCCACACCCACCCCATCCAGCGGGTGGCCGACTACCGCACGCGCGGCGAGCCTCCCGCGCCCGACGACATCGGCGCGTACGACCTCGAGACGCAGGTGGAGCTGCTCCGCGAGGGCGCCGCGATCCTCGAGGCGTGCGGCGCGCCCAAGGTGCGCGCCTTCCGCGCGGGCAACTTCGGCGCCAACAACGACACCTGGGCCGCCATGGCGGAGGCCGGCCTCACCCTCTCGTCGAACTACAACCCCTGCTACTTCGAGAAGAACTGCGCGATGCGCTTCACGGGGGCGGGCTCGGGGCTCTTCCTCGCCCCGTGCGGGGTGTGGGAGCTGCCCATCAGCACGTTCACCGAGCGCGGGGGCGGTCAGCGTCATGTGCAAATTACAGCTATTTCCCTGGGCGAGACGCTCGACTACCTGGAGAAGGCGCGCGCGCTCGGGCTCCGCGAGGTGACCATCGTCACGCACTCGTTCGAGCTGTGCCACATCGACTCTGTCTCGGGTCGGCTCGGCCGCCCCAACACCGTGAACCTGCTGCGCTTCCGCGGCCTGTGCGAGTTCCTCGGCCGCCGCCGCGCCGACTTCGAGGTCGACACGGTGGGGGCGCTCGCGGAGCGCCTCGCGTCGGGGGCGGAGGTGCCGCCCACGCCGCCCGTCACGCGGCGGCCCGAGGGCTCGCTCCGGCGGAAGCTCGCGCGGCTACCGCAGCAGGCGCTCAAGCGCCTCGAGGCCCGCGCCGGCTGGTCCCCGCCGCTGCTCTAGCCGCGCGCGGCGCCTGCGGATCAGCGCAGGCCGAGGGCGGGGCCGAGCAACACGAGCGTGATCACGGCCGCGGCGAAGAGTCGCTGGGCGGCGCTGGTGTCGAGGCGGGCGGCGAGGGCGCTCATCATGGGGTGTCTCCTCGCCTGAACCTGAAGCGAGCCCCGAAGGGCGAGCGGGGCCATGGCGACGCAGGCGATGTGGCCAATGAACGCGCCTTGGCGCGCGGACCTTTCACCCGATCGCCAAAAAAGGCAACGCCCCGGCGCGTCCGTGTGGACGGGCCGGGGCGAGCCGCGTGCGCGCGCGCTCTCAGCCGGTGGGCTCGGCCACCAGAATGGGAGCCGCGTGGAGGTACTTCGCGAAGGCGCGCTTGCCGTCGATGTCGCGGAAGACGCGCTCGACCTGCTCGGCCGTGACGCCGAGCACCGGGGCGGCCTCGGCCGCCGAGACGCCGTGGTTCTTCGCGTAGATGGCGAGGTCCATCTTGTCGTAGGGGAGGGAGTAGTAGAACTCCTCCTGCGACTGCGGGAGCGAGTAGGTGTCGGTGGTGGGCGGCCGGCGGCGGACCTCCTCCGGCACGCCGAGGTACTCGGCCATGGCGTACACCTGCGACTTGTAGAGGTGCGCGATGGGCTTCACATCGGCGGCGCCGTCGCCCAGCTTCACGAAGAAGCCCTGGTCGTACTCGACGAGGTTCGGCGTGCCCGACACGGCGTAGTTCAGGCGATCGGCGTGGTAGTACTCCAGCATCTTGCGGCAGCGCTGCTTGAAGTTCGTCGCCGCGACGATGCCCAGGTAGCCGGGCAGGGGCAGGCGTGCCTTCACCTCTTTGCCCTCGGGGCTGAGGGCCACGACGGAGAACACGCGGTACGAGTCGGTGTCGACGACCGACGGGAGCACGATCTTGCTCTTCCAGCCGGGGCCGTACTCGGGGATGGCCGTCCGGATGGCCTCGTCGCGGCGCTGGTAGGCGCGCGCGCCCTCGAGCAGCGGCGACATCTCCTCCACGGCGAAGTCGATCTCGAAGTGCTTGCACATGAGCGCCGAGAGGTTGCGCGTGTCGTCGGAGTTCTCCTTCTCCGGCAGCTGGAGGCCGAAGACCCGCTCCTTGCCGAACGCGCGCACGGAGAGCGCGCCGACGACGCTGGAGTCGATGCCACCCGAGAGCGCGACGATCACGCCCTTGCGCTTGAGCGTGCCGAGCACCGCCTCGCGCAGCTTGGCGGTGATGCGCTCCGTCTCTTGGGCGCAGTCGAGCTTGAGGACGTCTTTGCTAAAGGCCATTGCGCGCATTCTCCTGGTGGGGTCCGTGTCAGTCGTTCGGCGGGGGAGTCGCGCACTTCACGGCGGCGCCCTTGTCGTCGACGAGGGCTTTCTCGTCGCTCGGGCACGCCGCAGGTACCGGCCCCCCCAGGGCCACGTTGGCGATCCAGTCTGCCACGTAATCGCTGCGCACGTCGACGATGCTGCTGTGGCTCGCCTCGGGCTCGACGCACACGGTGGTCTTGGTCTGATCTTGCTTCAGGCGATCCAGGGCGCACTGCATGCGCTCCTTCGGGATCGTGGTGTCCTTCGCGCCGTAGAGGAGGAGCATCGGGGTCTGCGCGGCCGCGCCGGTGAGGTGGGGGCGGTCGGCCGCGTAGCGCTTCGCCCACTTCACGCACGCCGCGTTCGCCGGGTCGCAGTCGTTGATGCCCGCGGCGACGAGGGCCACGGTCTTGACGAACTCGGGGTCGAAGAGGTCGTTCGGGAGCGTGCCCAGGGCCTCGAGCTGCGGGTACTTCGCGTCCCAGCACTGGCTGTCGACGAAGGACTTGATCTTGTCGGCCTTGTCGGCCGGGAAGAGCTTCTTCCCCTCGCCCGGGCCGTCGAGCAGCTCGGCGTGGGTGTAGTGGTACCAGATCGACACCGCCGAGATGCTGGGCACGGTGGCGATGGGGTAGTCCTTGCTGACTCCCGAGTAGAGCGCGGCGCCCCAAGAGCGCTGCGAGAGCCACAGCGGCGCGTACACGGCCACGCCCGCGATCGGCAGCTCCGGCGCGTACGTGGGGGCGAGGGCCAGCGCCGACAGCGCGGAGTGCCCGCCCTGCGAGTGCCCGACGAGCACGACCTTGTTGTCGAGCACGGGGAAGAGCTTGCGCATGGCCTTCGCCGAGTCGAGCGTCGACTTGCCCACGTCGGCCGCGCCTGCGTACACGCTCGGCGGGTTGCCCGCGGCGCCGTAGTTCGAATAGCCGGCGAGGTCGGGCAGCACCACCGCGTAGCCAGCGCCCACCAGGGGGTAGACGAGGCTGTAGAGGTCGTCGTTGACATACTCGGCGGCCTTGTCGAACTTCGACGCAGCGCACGCCGCGGCCTGCCCGCGGCTGCCGCGCGCGGCGACCACCACCGGGAGCTTCTCGGCGCGGGGCGTGTCGGGGATGTAGACGATGCCGCTCGACGCGGCGGCCGTGTTCTTCTCGTCGCCGCGCTCGGTCTTGAACTGCACGCGGTAGACCCGCGCGCCGCTCGTGGCCGGCTTGCCTTTGTAGCCCACCTCCGTCAGCTTCGCGGAGAGGGCCTCCTTGGTGAGCGGGGCCTCGGCCGCGCAGCGCGTGATGTCGCCGCGCGCCGCGGCGTCGGCGGGGGGCGCGCCGTACACCGAGTCGGGCGCGTCGGCGCAGGGCAGGGCCGGGGTCTTCAGGGTGAACCCGCCCGCGCCCGCGTCGCAGTCGGTCGCGCCGGGCTGGCAGGTGCCGGGTGGGTTGGCCGCCGGCTTCGACTCGGACGAGCAGCCGCCGAACGACAGCGCCGCGAGCGAGACGAGCGAGGCGGAGAGGGCCGAGGCGAGCGTGAGGTGTGCGAGGTGCTTCATGAGACTCCAGGCCACGCCGGTAGCGGGGTGTTGTGTTCGAGAGAGTGCGGGCCGGCGAGCGGCCGCGAGCGCGGGCGCGACGCGGGCTAGAAGGTGAGCGTCGCGTTCGCGTTCAGCATCCCGATGGTGGACGAGTACTTGCCCTCCGCGCTGGGCGAGCGCGACGGCTGCAGGTTCTTCGCGTAGACGCTGACGCCGGTGTTGTCGACCGGCACGAAGAAGATGTGGTTGTAGCTGCCGGCGAGGGCGATGCGCTTCGACAGCTCGTAGCGCAGGCCGGCCGCGGCGTAGATACGGAACGAGTCGATCGTGTTCGCGTCGATCGTGGCCTTGGGCACCGCGGAGGTGCTGAACCCGAGGCTGCCGAAGAGCTCGACCTCGGGGCTCAGGAAATACGAGGGACCGGCGCGAAAGCCGACCGCATTTTGCCAGTCGCGCTTCAGGTTCAGCACGACGTCGCGGCTGTTCGCGGCCTTCTCCGCGTCGGTGGCGCCGGCCGGGCCGCCCGTGGCGCTGTCGATGTTGCAGTTCTTGCCCGCGAGCACGACGCACTGCCGATCGAACACCGACCAGCGCACGAAGTCGACGTCGGCCTTCAGCTCCCACTTGTCGCCGGGGAGCTTGTACGCCGCGCCAAACCGGATGATGTCGGGGTAGGTCTGGAGGAAGTCGATCTTCTGGATGTCGCCGGCGACGCCCGAGCCGAGCACCTGCGTGAGCTCGCCGCTCATGCGGGTCTCGCCGAAGCCGGGCTGGCTCGTGTACGAGACGCCGAGCTTCAGGCGGTGGTCGAGCGCGCGGCTGCCGAGGTGCTCCGGGGCCCAGTAGAGCCCGAAGGTTGCGCCCACGTTGAAGGCGTTCGCCTTGAGGTAGCTGCGCCCCTCCGTGAGGCTGCCGTCGGGGCCGCGGACCACGTCGCCGTCGTCGGCGTTGCGCGCGCGGACGGTGCCGACCGTGTGGTAGATGCCGCTCACGCTGGCGCCGAGCGAGAGGTTCGCGGGCAGCGTGTACGACGCCGCCAACGTGGCGTGCATGGCGAGGATGGTGCCCGAGATCGTGTGCCAGCGCTGGGGGCCGTCGGTCGAGCCGGGGATGCCCTGGACGCCGCCCTTCTTGTCCCAGGTGGCCATGCCGCCGTAGGGGATGTAGCCGGCGAGGCCGAGGCGGAAGTCCTTCGTGCCGAGATCGGTGGTCGCGCCGATGTACGGGAGCGCGAGCAGGTTCTTCAGCGTGCCCTTGCCCGTGTTCGCCGCGACGCAGTCGGGGTCCTTCTGGCAGTCGGCGGTGGGCGCCGTGGCCGCGCGCTCGTACGAGGCGAAGCGGGCCACGAGCGACGCGTCGATGACGACGTTGGTGCCGTGGGTGCCGCCCATCGCCGCGGGGTTGTAATACACCGCGTACGCGTTGGGCGTCGCGGGGGTGCCCATGTCCGAGCCGTAGCGCGCCGTGAGGTAGCCGCTCGCGCGCGCCTCCGACGCGAAGCCGAGCAGCCCGAGCGCGGTCAGCGCGGCGACGCCGCCGCGCGCGAAGCGGCGCTTGGAGGTGAGCCGCGCGCGCGCCGCGAGCCCAGCGACGGGAGCGAGACCGAGGGCGAAACCAGGCGCGTCGGCGCGAGCAAATCTCCGCGAAGGCATGGTCGGAAGCACTACCATGGAAACGTTTTCGTGCTAGACGAAAGCGTCATGAAACGCAGTCTGATCGGCGTCGGTGTCACGCTGGCCCTCGGGGTCGGGTTCGTGGTTGCGTGCATTCCGCACCCGTCGGAGGACTACGCCGACTTCCTCGAGCGCACGGCCGACTACCGCAAGAAGCCCCCTGTGGACGACTCGGGTCCCGTCGACGCGCAGGCGCCCACGCAGGCGATCGAGGGCGTCTACTACGGCTCGTGCCTCTCGGCGCTCTCCGTGGGCGACCTCAACAAGGTGCTGCGCTTCTACACCGAGGTCCGCTTCGTGCCCGGCGCCGGCGGCGGCAAGCTCGACATCCAGTTCTCGCCGCTGAAGGGAGTCGACTTCTCCTCGGGCCAGCCCGTGCCTTCGCCGCCGGCCAAGGTGGCCAAGTCGGAGACCCACGGCACGCCGTTCGGAGCCAAGGGCGCGGACGTGTCGGCCACCGGGCGCTTCGAGGTGAGCTTCCCCAACGTCATCATCGACAAGAACGCGAACCCCATCTCGGGCCGCGAGATCTCGATCGACGCTGTGTTCTTCCGCGGCCTCTTCTCCGCGGGCGGCGGCGCGCCCGTCGCCGACGCAGGGGCACCCGACGCCGCCCCCGTCGACGACGCGGGCGAGGCAGGCGCGCCGGCCGACGCGGGCGCTCCGCCCGCACCTACCGACGCAGGCTCGACTGGCAACGCGCGCTTCTGCGCGACGCTCCAGGGCAGCGTGACGGTGCCCATCAAGCAGTTCCTCGACCCCGCCGAGAACTTCTGCATCTTCGTGCCGGTGAAGGAGGGCGACGCCGTCCCCGACATCAAGCGCGAAGAGTACAAGTGCAAGCTGTAGGACGCGCGGGCTGAGCCCCGGGCGCCTGCGCCCGGTCGAGTCACGAGCACCGTGACGTCGCGTGGTGCGCGCTGCGTCGTGCGCGTGGTCGTCGCGTGCTCGCGGTCGACCCGTGCTCGGACGGAGCGCCGCCGCGCGGCGCGCGCGCACAAAAAGGCGAAGGGCGCCTCCCGAGGGAAGCGCCCTTCTCCGAGGCCGTGTGGCCCTACGTGCTCACTGCTCGAGCGGCGGGACCGTGGGGTTGGTCGGGAACGCGAGGAAGTGCGGCTTGCGGTTGTCGAACGGCCCCTGAGCCGCGGCCACCTCGCCGACGGCGACGAAGACGTGGCCCTTGCCGAGGGCGATCGGCGTGGCGGGCGACGTGGCCGCGACCGCCGAGGCGAACGAGTAGTTCGGGATGGGGAGGGCCGGGTTCAGCGTGAGCGCGTCGGCCGTGAGGCTGACGCCCGCGAGCTTGGCGAGCGCCGTGATGGGCGCGTTGTAGGCGACCGGCGCCGGCGCGAAGGGCTTGAACGCCCCCGCGTCGCCGCCCGCGTCCGCGCCGCCGCTCACCACGCCGGGGTTCACGGGGCCGATGCCCTCGGCCGCCGAGGTGGCGTGGATGAACTGCGCGCCGAGCTCGGTGGCGCCGACCGCGCTGCGGTCGAGCTTGGTGATCTTCAGCTCGAGGTTGCCCGTGCTCGGGTTGTAGCTCGAGCCGCACTTCGCCGCGACGACGCCGACCGCCGTGTCGGTGTAGTCCTTCGCGCAGCCCTGGATCGAGACCACGTAGGTGGACTCGTTCGCGAACGTGCCGGCCGGGATGACGCCGACCTTGATGTAGTCGACACCCTCGACCAGCGCTGCGCCGCCGTCACCGGGGCCCGCGTCGGGGTTGAAGCCCTTGCTGAAGAGGTCGCCGCACGAGGTGTTCGCGGCGGCGCCGGAGCCGAAGCCCTTGGCGGCCATGATCTGCGCGTTCATCGCGTAGCCCTCGAGGCGCGTCGTGGAGAAGTCGGTCTTCGCCGGGAGCACGCCGCCGGTGCCCGGCAGGAGCGCCGGCACGGGGAGGGGGGCGGCCGCCTTGTTCGGGAGCGCCGGGACAGGGAGGAACGGGTTCGTGCCCTCAGGGCCCGCGCGGAGGCAGAGGCGGATGGCGCCGTTCAGCGCGGCGTTCGCGCCGGTGGAGCTCTCGAAGGCGGTGCCGAGCCAGTTGGCGGCGTGCACGAAGATGATCTTCTGCGACTCGGGCGGCGGCGCCGCGTCGACCGGCGTGGTGCCCGTGCCGGTCGCGGTGCCGGTGGCCGTGGTGGTGGTGGTCGCCGTGGGGGCCGTGTCCTTGCCCGCGTCGGCCGCCGGCGTGACGGGGTCGTCGCTGCAGCCCTGGAGCACGGAGCCAGCGCCCACGCCAGCGAGAATCATGGAAGCCAGACTGAGACGAAGCCAATTGTTCTTTTGCATCGCGATCTCCTCTAGAGGAACCAAAGAGCGTCCGCGACGATCGCGCGGCCCCCAAGTCGTAGCGCAGCCTAGGCTGCCTGGGGCCTCGCCGCAACCTGAAGCGCCAGCGGACCCCCCAATTTTCTCGGGGTATGACGCCCATGTCACGCCTCGGCGGCGACCCACGGGGGACCGAACCGAGACGGGCGGTTCGTTGCCGGCCGTCGGGCGCGGTGTTACCGTTCTGTGTGCGAGCGAGCCGCTGTTCGCGCCCCGATGCTCCCCGTCGACGACCTTATCCTCCGCATTCGCGCCTACCAGCCGACGGCTGACGCCGAGCTCATCAAGCGCGCCTACGACTACAGTTTTCGCATGCACGCGGGGCAGATGCGGAAGTCGGGCGACCCGTACTTCATCCACCCGGCGAGCGTCGCGGGCGCCATCGCCGACCTGCGGCTCGACACGGCGAGCGTGTGCGCCGGGCTGCTGCACGACGTCGTCGAGGACACGCTCGCGACCACGAAGGACCTCGAGCGCGAGTTCGGCGAGGAGATCGCGCAGCTCGTCGACGGCGTCACGAAGCTGAGCAAGATCAACTTCACCTCCAAGGAAGACCGCCAAGCAGAGAACTTCCGCAAGATGGTCGTCGCGATGTCGCGCGACATCCGCGTGCTGCTCGTGAAGCTGTGCGACCGCGTCGACAACATGCGCACGATGCAGCACATGAAGCCGGACGCGCAGGAGCGCATCTCGCGCGAGACCATGGAAATCTACGCGCCGCTCGCCAACCGGCTGGGCATGGCGGAGTACAAGTGCGAGCTTGAGGACCTCGCGTTCCGCTACCTCGAGCCCGACGGCTACCAGGAGGTCGTCCAGGGCATCCAGAAGACCAAGGCGCAGCGCGAGAAGTACATCGCCGATGTCTCGCGCACGCTGGCGAGCCGGCTCGCCGAGCAGGCCTTCGCCGCCGACGTGTCGGGGCGCGCGAAGCACCTCTACTCGGTGTGGCGCAAGATGAAGCAGAACGAGTGTTCGGTGGAGCAAATCCACGACCTCATCGCGTTCCGCGTCATCGTCGAGAGCGTGAGCGACTGCTACGCGGCGCTCGGGGTGATCCACTCGAAGTGGACGCCCGTGCCTGGCCGCTTCAAGGACTACATCGCGCTGCCCAAGCCGAACATGTACCAGTCGCTCCACACGACGGTCATCGGACCCGGGCGCGAGCGCGTGGAGATCCAAATCCGCACGCACGACATGCACCGCGTCGCCGAGCGCGGCATCGCGGCGCACTGGAAATACAAGTCGCGCCACTCGGGCGGCATGTCCGACGACGACGTCGCGCGCTTCGGCTGGCTCCAGCAGCTGATGAAGTGGCAGAAGGACCTGAAGGACCCGGCCGAGTTCCTCGAAGGGGTCAAGGTGGACCTCTTCCAGGAGGAGGTCTACGTCTTCACGCCCAAGGGCGACGTCCGCGTCTTCCCGCGCGGCGCCACTCCCATCGACTTCGCGTACCAAATCCACTCGCAGCTCGGCGATCACATCACGGGCGCGCGCGTGAACGGCAAGCTCGAGCCGCTGCGCTACAAGCTCCGCAACGGCGACGTCGTCGAGGTCGTCACCTCGCCCAGCCAGCAGCCGAGCAAGGACTGGATCGATCTCGTCGCCACCACGAGCGCGCGCGCGAAGATCCGCGCGTTCCTCCGCACCGAGCACCGCGAGCGCAGCTATCGGCTCGGCAAGGAGCTGGTCGAGCGCGAGTTCCACCGCGCGAGCGTGTCGTTCTCCAAGCTGCAGAAGAACGAGAACGAGCTGCGCAAGGTGCTCGACGCGCTCAAGGTCGCGACGATCGACGAGCTCTTCATCCAGGTCGGCTACGGCAAGGCCGACCCCAAGGACGTGCTCCACGCCGTCGCCCCGCCCGCGGAGGACGGCTCCACCGAGGCGCCCGAGAGCATCCGCGAGGGGCGCATCGCGGGGTTCGTGCGCAAGGTCATCAAGGGCGACGACTCCGGCGGCATCCGGCTCAACGGCATCGACGACGTGCTCGTGCGGTACGCGAAGTGCTGCAGCCCGCTGCCCGGCGACGACATCCTCGGGTTCATCACGCGGGGTCGGGGCATCACCATCCACCGGCGCGGGTGCGCCAAGGCGTTCGACACCGACCCCGATCGCCGCGTCGAGATCCAATGGGACTCGAAGGCCAAGATCAACCGCTCGGTGCAGCTCAAGGTGGTCGCGCAGAACCGCATGGGCATCCTCGCGAACGTGGGGAGCACCTTCAGCGCCCAGGGCATCAACATCACCGAGGCGAACTGCCGCGCGGGCGACGACGGGCGCGCGATCAACATCTTCACCTTCGTGTGCCAAGACCTCACGCAGCTCAAGACCGTCATGCGCGCCCTGCAGAAGCTCCAGGGGGTGGTCGCGGTCGAGCGCGCGTGACCCCCTCGGCGGCGGCCGCTCACCTGCGCCCGTCGCGCTGGTCGAGGCGACGGCGCGCCGCGAAGGTGCTACGACCGCGCCCGTGAGCGCGCGCGAAGTCTTGATCGTGGGAGCCGGCCTGGCCGGCTGCGAGGCCGCCTTCCAGCTCGCCGAGCGGGGCGTAGAGGTGACGCTCGTCGAGCAGAAGCCCCTGGCGAGGACGCCGGCGCAGACCAGCGACAAGCTGTGCGAGCTCGTGTGCTCGAACAGCATGCGCGGCGCCGCGCTCGTCAACGCGGTGGGCCTGCTGAAGGAGGAGCTGCGCCGCGCGGGCTCGCTCGTGCTCCGCGCCGCCGAGGTCGCCA
>CAZHGG010000073.1:0-12651 GCA_964531755.1 uncultured Polyangiaceae bacterium | reverse complement strand
CGGGCGGGAGCGCGCTGTCGCGGGCGCCGGTCTCTTCGGCCGCGGCGTCGGCCGCGCCGGGGTCGGTCGTGATGCCACAGGCCGCGGCGGACGCCCCGACGCTCGCGGCGAGCAGGCTGGCTGCGAAGAGTGCGCGGAGCGGGTGAGGGAGCGCGCGTGGGTTCGACGTGTTCATGGGACCCCCTGGTTCTGTCACGGGCGACCGGCAGGCGCACCCCAAACCGGGCGGCGCGCCCCGCCGCCTCGGCCTCAGTCGATCGTGAACTTGTAGTTCGCCGCGGCCGCCTCCGTGATGATGAGGCTCACGGTCTTCGGCTTCTTGCCCGGGGCCTCGCACCGCAGGTGGTGCGTGCCCGCCGAGAGGTCGAGCGCCGGCAAGGGCGTCGGCCCCTTCGAGACGCCGTCCACCGTCACGATGCACCACCCGGGGGACGCAGAGACGATCAGCCTTCCGCGCCCTTTCTCTAGTGGAATCGATGGTTTGGCGGCCATCGGGAGCGTGTCGACGTTCACCATGGGGATCGACGACGAGGGCGCGGCCGAGGCGGGGGCCGAGGCGCCGGCGGACGGGGTGGGGCGGGGATCGCCGGTCACCGTGATGATGCGAGGCTCTCGTCGGAGGACGGTGACGAGCACGATGAGCAACGCGAGGATCACGGCGGCGGCGGCGGCGCCCATGGCGTAGACGGCCGGCTGCTGGGCCGGGCGTGGCGCCGGCGGCGCGATCGAGGTGGGCGCGGTGGTGAGCGACAGGCTCGCCGCAGGGCTCTGCCAGGCCGCGAAGTGCGGCGCGGGCAGCTGGGCCGGGGGCGGCACCGACTGTGGGCGATCGCCGGCGCGGACGATCGGCAGCGCGTTCGTGGCGTCCGGATCGTCGGTCGAGAGGATGGTCATCGGCGCCGGCAAGTGCGCGGGCTCGCGCTCCAGGTCCGGGAGGATGTTCATGAGCTGCTCGGCGACAGTCTCGAACATCGCCACGCGCTTGTTGCGGTCGGGCTCGAGGCAGAGCTTCACCACGTCGCGCAGCGGCGCGGGCACGTCGGGGGCGAAGTCGTCGATGTCGCGCGGGGCGGTGGTGGCGATCTTGACGATGAGCGCGTTGAAGTTCGCGGCCTCATAGGGGCGCATGCCGCTGAGACCCTCGAACAGGATGGCCCCGAAGGCGAAGATGTCGGTGCGCCCGTCGAGGTCGCCGTCGCCGCGGGCCTGCTCGGGGCTCATGTAGAGCGGTGAGCCGAGCACGGTGCCCGCCATGGTGAGCGCCATGCTCGGGGCGCCGTCGTCGAGGAACTTGCTCACCCCGAAGTCGAGCACCTTCGGGACCGCGGCCTGGTTCTTGTCGCGGTGCAGGTAGATGTTGGACGGCTTCAGATCGCGGTGGATGACCCCGGCGCGGTGGGCGGCGGCGAGGGCGGAGGCCACCTCGGTCATCACGAACACGAACTCGGGGATCGTCATGCGGGGGGTCTGCCGCCGCATGGCCACCTCGAGCGGCACGCCCGAGAGCAGCTCCATCACCATGAAGAGCTGCTGGTCGTCGGTCTGTCCGACGTCGATGATCTCGATGATGTTCGGGTGGTTGACCCGCGCGGAGACCTTCGCCTCCTTCAGGAAACGGGCGGCGTGCTCGGGGGTCTTCGCGACCTCGGGGCTCATGAACTTCACCGCGAACTCGCGCTCGGTGAAGACGTTGGTCGCGGACCACACCTCGGCCATGCCGCCCGTCCCCAGGAGCTGGTTCAGGCGGTACTTGCCGACGATGACTTGCCCTGACTGCATGTGCGCCACGGTACCGACCACTCTTCGCTCGCTGGGCCTACCGGCCAGGGAGCGCCCCCGAACTAGGTGACTCGCTCGACTCTGCTCACGAGGAGCAGTTCAACACACCGTCATTCCTCCGTCGATGACGAGGGTGTGCCCCGTCAGGTAGCTCGCCGCGTCGCTCAAGAGGTACAGGACGCCGCCGGCGATCTCCTCCGGCTGGGCCACCCGCCCGAGGGGCGTCTTCTTCACGACCTCGGCGAGGAGCCCCTCGTTCTGCACGATGGCGGCCGCGAAGCGCGTGTCGACGAAGCCGGGGGCGATCGCGTTCACGCGCACGTTCGAGCCGCCGAGCTCGTAGGCGAGGGTCTTGGTCATCGAGATGACGGCGGCTTTGGTCATGCCGTACGCGCCCATCATCGGCGCCGCCTCGAGGCCCGCGACGCTGGCCACGCTGACCACCGCGCCGTCCTTCGCGCCGCGGGCGCGGAGGTGCCGCACCAGCGCGCGGATCATCCAGAAATAGCCCTTCACGTTGACCTCGAAGGTCTTGTCCCACGCGCCGACGTCGGTCTCGAGGAGCGGCCCGAAGTACGGGTTGGAGGCGGCGTTGTTCACGAGGTAGTCGACGTGCCCGAAGCGCTCGACCGCGGCGGCGATCAGCGCGTCGCAGTCGGCCTCGCGGCCTGTGTGAGCGGCGACCGGGTGCGCGTTCGGCCCGAGGGCGCTGGCGACCGCCTGGAGGCCCTCGAGCTTGCGGGACGCGCACACGACCTTCGCCCCGGCGTCCACGAGCGACTTGGCGATGGCTTGACCGATGCCCCGGCTCGCGCCGGTGACGACCGCTACTCTTCCGTCTAGGGAGACACCTGCCGACATGTCTCCGCGTCTAGCATGCTTTCCGACACGGAAAAGGCGCAATGACGATGATTTGGCCGCGCCGCAGCGCGCCGTGACCGCGCCGTGACCGCGGCCCGAGCGCGCTCGGCATCGTGTGGGTTCATGTCATGAGCTGTAGGCGCCAAGCGCACGGAAGCGCGCGTAGCGCTGCTCGACGAGCTCGTGAGGCGTGAGCGAGCGCAGGGTGGCCAGGCCCTCGGCGATGGCGTCGCCGACGGCGCGGGCGGCGCCCGCAGGGTCCTGATGCGCGCCGCCGGGGGGCTCGGAGACGACCTCGTCGACCACGCCCAGCTCGAGCAGATCGGGCGCGGTGATGCGGAGGCGCTCGGCCGCCAGCTCGGCCTTCGCGCCGTCTTTCCACAGGATGGAGGCGCACCCCTCGGGCGTGATGACGCTGTACGTGCCGTACTCGAGGATGTGCACGCGGTTGGCGACGCCCAGGGCGAGCGCGCCGCCCGAGCCGCCCTCCCCGATGATGGTCGCCACGACCGGCACGCGCGCGCGCGACATGGCGGCGAGGCACGAGCCGATCGCCTCGCTCTGGCCGCGCTCCTCGGCGCCGATGCCCGGGTAGGCCCCGGGGGTGTCGATGAACGTGAGCAGCGGCAGGCCGAAGCGCGACGCGAGCTCGTAGAGCCGCTCGGCCTTCCGGTAGCCCTCCGGGTGGGGCATGCCGAAGTTGCGCTTCAGGTTCTCCTTCGCCCCGCGGCCCTTCTGCTGGCCGACGACCACCACGCTCTGCCCGCGGAAGCGGGCCAGGCCGCCGACGATGGCGGCGTCGTTCGCGAACAGCCGGTCGCCCGAGAGCTCGACGAAGTCCTCGAAGAGCTCGGCCACGTAGTCGAGCGTGTACGGGCGGCTCGGGTGGCGGGAGAGCTGCACCTTCTGCCACGGCGTGAGCTCGGAGAAGAGCGCCCGGGCGAGCCGGTTCGCCTTCTGCTCGAGGCGGTGCAGCTCGGGGAGGAGCTTGGCGTCGGCGTCGGCGAGGGAGCGCAGCTCGCGGACGCGCGCGACGAGCTCGACGATGGGCTTCTCGAACGGGAGGACGTGGGGGGCCGCCATGCCGGGGCGAAGCCTAGTACCGAGCCCGGCAAATCGGCACCGACATTCGCCAGATTCGCGCGGGAGGCGCGCCGCCGTCGTCGAGCCTTCCCCGGGAGCCTCCGGGTCGGCTAAGGTCTCGGGGGCGACTCGCCCGCGAGTGAGCGCGTGAGAGGGACCCATGGCGAACGAAGGCATCGAACAAGGCGTGCGCGAGCTGCTCGCGCGGATCGGGAAGCTCTCCCCCGACTTCGCGGCCGACGCCGACATCTTCCGCGACCTCGGCGTGAAGTCCGCGCAGGCGCTCGACCTCTTGCTCTCGCTCGAGGACGAGTTCGGCGTGCAGATCCCCGACGACGCGTTCGGCGACGCGCGCACGCTCACCAAGATCGTGACCCTCGTGGAGGGCTTGAAGTGAGCGTGCTCGACAAGCTCGTGCTCGCGGCCAAGCGCCGGGAGTCCCCGGCGGCGAAGCTCGCGTACGACGCCTACCAGCGCCTCATGGCGTTCGACATCCCCGACACCGAGGCGTCGCGCATGTTGTTCGGCTCGGCGTACGCGGCGCAGCGCATGTGGGTCGACGGCAAGGAGTGGGCGCTCTCCAAGTTCCTCTACGCGCCCATGCTGCGCGCGCGGTGCGAGAGCGCCGGGGTCGGGCTGAACGTCTCGGCCGTGCCATACATTCGCGGCCACGCTCGCCTACGCATCGGTAATCATTGTTATTTTTCCGAGTTCGGCGTCGACACCGGGCGCTTCATGGACGACCCCGAGCTCATCATCGGCGATCACTGCCACATCGGCTACCAGGTGCGGTTCATCCTGAACCAGCGCATCACCCTCGGCGAGCACGTGCTCATCGCGGGCGGCTGCAACATCCAAGACTCCGACGGCCACCCCTCGGATCCCGAGGCGCGCATGCGCGGTGAGGGGCTCAAGGCGAGCGACATCGCGCCGGTCACGCTCCACGACTACGCGTGGGTCGGCCGCGGCTCGCACATCCTGAAGGGCGTCACCGTGGGCCGGGGCGCGGTCGTCGCCGCGGGCTCCGTCGTGGCCGTCGACGTGCCCGACGGCGCGGTCGCCATGGGCTCGCCCGCGCGCATCTTGCGCCGCTGAGCGCGTCGCGCGTGCCCTCCGCCAAGGAGCCCACGAGGGGCGCGGCGCTCGCGGCGCTCGACTCGCCCCGCCCGGACGACGCGGCGGGCTGGCCGCTCGAGCTCGGGGCGCCGGCGTTCGCCTCGATGATCGACCTCGTGAAGGCGCGCCTCGTGCGTCACCTCGAGGGGCTCGACGCGGCGCCCATGCACCGCAACCGAGGCGCGCGCCGCGCCGTGCGCGCGCTGCGCGAGGGGCTCCCGGAGGAGGGCACGGCGTTCGAGCCGCTGCTCGCGCAGCTCTTCTCGCGGGTGCTGCCGCTCGGGCTCAACACGGCGTCGGGCGGCTACCTGGCCTACATCCCCGGCGGTGGGCTGCTGCACGCCGCCGTGGCCGACCTCATCACGAGCGCGGTGAACCGCTACGTCGGCGTGTGGGTCGCCGCGCCGGGGCTCGTGGAGATCGAGGCCAGCGTCGTGCGGTGGCTCGCGGGCGTGGTCGGCCTGCCCGAGGGCGCGGGTGGCGTGCTCACCACCGGCGGCTCGATGGCGAACCTCCTCGCCATCGTTGCCGCGCGGCGCGACCGGCTCCCCACGGACTTCTCGCGCGGCGTCCTGTACGTCTCCGGCGAGGTGCACCACTCGGTCACCAAGGCCGCGATCGTCGCCGGGTTCCCCGCCGAGAACGTGCGCTCGGTGCCCACGTGCGACCGCCAGCGCATGCGCGTCGACGCGCTCGCGGAGGCGATCGCGCGCGACCGCGCGGCGGGGCTCACCCCGTTCCTGGTCGTCGGGAGCGCGGGGACCACCAACACCGGCGCGGTCGACCCGCTGGGCGCCCTCGCCGACGTGGCGGCGCGCGAGGGGCTCTGGCTCCACGTCGACGCGGCCTACGGCGGCTTCTTCGCGCACACCGAGCGCGGCCGGGCGGCCCTCGCGGGCATCGAGCGGGCGCACTCGGTGACGCTCGATCCGCACAAGGGGCTCTTCTTGCCCTACGGCACGGGGTGCGTCGTGGTGCGCGACCCGGCCACGCTGCGCCGGGCGTTCTCGAGCCACGCGAGCTACCTGCCCGACATGCAGCGCGACGCCGATCTGGTCGACTTCTGCGAGCTGTCGCCCGAGCTCTCCCGCGAGCCGCGCGGGCTGCGCGTGTGGCTCCCGCTGAAGATGCACGGGGCGCGCGCCTTCCGTGAGGCCCTCGACGAGAAGCTCGACCTCGCGCGGTACGCGGCGGAGACCCTCGCGACGTGGCCCGAGGTCGTCGTCGTGGCGCCGCCGGCGCTGTCGCTGCTCGCGTTCCGCGTCGTGGCCCCGGGCGCGGGGCTCACGGACGCCGAGGAGGACGCGCTCTCGCGGCGGGTGATGCGGGGCGTGAACGCGCGGCAGCGGGTGCTCCTCACGGGCACCACGGTGGGCGGTCGCTTCGTGCTGCGCATGTGCGTGCTCTCGTTCCGCACGCACCGCGCGCGCGTCGACGCGGCGCTCGACGATCTCCGCGCCAGCCTCCACGAGGCGCGCTAGAGCGGGCGGGCCGCCCCACGTCGCTCCCCCGCGCGATTCGTGTTACGCAGCCGGCCCGTGGCCACCGTAACCGCGACCGAGCCCTCGGATGGCTCCGCCCCGCCCGAGGGCGAGCCGAAGCCGCCGTTCTTCGACACGGTCAAGACGTTCCCTCGCTCGTTCTGGATGGGCTGCACCACGGAGATGTGGGAGCGCCTCGCGTGGTACGGGCTGCGGGTCGTCCTGCCCATCTACATCATGCAGGCGGACGAGCCCGGCGGTCTGCACTTCACGTCGGCGCAGAAGGGCAGCATCTACGGGACGTGGGCGCTCGTGCAGAGCCTCGTGCCGATGGTGAGCGGCGGCTTCGCCGATCGCTACGGCTACAAGAAGACGCTGGCGGCCTACGTCACCATCAACTGCAGCGCCTTCATCCTGATGGCGAACGTGCGGTCGTATCCGATGTTCTTCGCCGCGTGTCTGCTGCTCGGCTTCGGCACGGCGCTCTTCAAGCCGGCCATTCAAGGCACGCTCGCGCAGTCGCTCAACCCCAAGAACTCGAGCGTCGGGTGGGGCTTCTTCTACTGGCTCGTCAACGTCGGAGGCATGATCGGGCCGTTCTTCGCGAACTTCCTCCGGGGCCACGGGTGGCAGTACGTGTTCTACGGGTGCGCGGCCGTCACGTCGCTCAACTACCTGATGTTGTTCACGTATCCGACCGTGGAGTCGGGCGCGGACAAGACGAAGAGCGTGGGCCGCACGGCGATCGACACGCTGAAGAACCTGCTCGACGTGCGGCTCTGGATCGTCATCGCGATCTTCAGCGGGTTCTGGATGATGCTCTATCAGCTGTGGGACTTCATGCCGAATTTCTACACCGATTGGGTGGAGTCGGGCGCGCTGTCCGGGGTGCTCCCGTCGGCCTGGATCCACCCGACGAACCGCGGCCCGCAGCTGCTCCAGGAGTACGCGCTCAACGTGAACTCGTTCATGATCGTCGCGTTCGTGGTGCTCATGAGCCACCTCGTGCGCAAGGTGCGGGTGCTCACCGCGATGACCGCCGGCGTGCTCATCGCGACGCTGGGCACGTTCATGTACGGCACCTCACCGAGCGTCTTCGTCGTGCTCCTCGGCATCGTCCTGTTCTCCGTCGGCGAGATGCTGACGGGCCCGAAGAAGACAGAATATTTCGCGCTCATCGCGCCGAAGGGCAAGAAGGCGCTCTACCTCGGCTACCTCAACATCCCGATCGCCATCGGCCAGGGGCTCGGCGCGTTCATCTCCGGGGCGTATTACGGCAAGCACGGCGAGAAGGCGACGCTCGCCATTCGCTACTTGAGCGAGCACACCGACTACCGCGGCCCAGTCGATCGGAAGACGTCGTTCGACACGCTGGTGACCGTGCTCGGCAAGGACGGCAAGGCGGTCAACCAGCTCCTGTGGGAGACGTACCACCCGTACACGATCTGGTACATCTTCAGCGCGATTGGCGTCTGCTCCCTCGTCGGCATGCTCGTCTTCTCGCGGGCGAGCAGGCGCTGGAAGGACATGGACGTCTGAGCGCCGCGTAAGCGCGCCCGCGTCGCCGCCTACTTGGGGATCGCCGGGGGGATCTTGTCGCTCTGCACGCACGAGGCGAGGTCGAAGAGCATGAACTCGAGCACGCGCTCCTGCGGCGTGAGCGGCTTCGACTGGCACGCGCCGGGGAACGTGCCCGTGAGGCTCCGGCCGGAGCCGATGTGGAAGCTCGAGTAGTACACCCGGCCGCACTGGTCCTTCTCCGGGGCCGCGGTCGGCGTGTTGAAGGTGTAGGCCTGGGTGTTGGCGCTGCCCGAATACAGCCAGCGCTGCGCCGGGGGGTTGATCGTGCCCACCCGGCTGTAGGTGTCGGTCAGCGAGAGCTGGGGCCCGGTCGTCGCGCCGACCGCCTGGAGCCAGTCGGCGAGGGCCTGCCCCTTCGGGAACGTCGTGTCGATCTGGGCGGGGTTCGAGAACGAGCCCGGGCTCGAGTAGTTGCCCGTTCGTGGCCAGTCCCCCGGGCCGGAGGCGATGATGGGATACGAGAGATCCGTCGCGAAGATGCGGCCGCCGATGCTCGCGTAGGAGTAGAGGTTCTGCATGCCCGTCGCGTCGGAGGGGTAGGACGTGCAGGGGAGCGCGACGAGCTGGTACCGATTGAGCGTCGCGGTGCTCAGCCAGAGGTCGGCGCCGCTCGGCGCGCCGGTCACGTTGTTGCCGTTGCCGTGGTAGATGTGGACTCGGCCGGGGCCGCTGGGCGCGGTGAACTCCGAGGCGTCGATGCCAATCTGGTTCAAGATGCACTCGGTGGGATCGTAGGTGGAGGTGACGATCGCGATGCGCGGGATGTCTCCCTCCGAGGCGTTCTTGGGCAGTCGAAGGTCGCCGTCTTTGGCCTTGGTCTCGACGCACTCGGCCACGGCGGGCACGGTGATCTTGCGGCGAAAGCGCCCGATCTGGACCACGACCGGGATGTCCTTGCCGGCGGGCATGTCCTTCAGCTCGAAGCGACCCTGGGTGTCGGTCAGGGCGGTCGCCACCGGGCTCCCGGACACGGATTTCTCGCAGGTCTCGCAGGTGACGCCGTCGTCGAACGGCTTCAGCTCTCCGTTCGGGACGAAGACGAGCACGTTGTAGAGCGGATCGGCGCCGTTGGGGGCGAACACCTTGCCCGTGAGCGTGGTCGTGTTCTGCCCGCTGCACTTCGGCTTGAGGCACTCGAGCCCCACGCACCCGACGGGTCCACCGCCCGTGTCACCGAAGAGCGAGCCGTCGGTCCCGGAGGAGGCGTCCTCGCCTCCGACAGGCCCCACGGGCGTGACCCCGCCGTCGTCGAACGTGGCGGGCCGCTCCGCGGCGCCGCAGGCGACGAAGAGCGCGGACACCGAGGCGAAGACGAGGCTCGAGAGCGCGAGGCGTTTCATCGGAGAGGCCTTTCCTGGTTCACCCAGCGCCGGGTCGCCGTGTGGGTCGAGCTCATCCTACGCCCGCGCCGCCGCCGGGGATACCGGCGGCGCACCCCGGCCACCTCGTCACGGCGCGCCGCGGAGCAGGCGCACCAGCTCGCGCGCGAAGCGCTCCGGGTGCTCGCGGTGCATGAAGTGCCCGCCGGGCATGGTCACGACCTCGTAGCGCGCGAGGTAGCGGCTGCGCGCGCGCTCGTAGGCGCTCGGCGCGACGAGGTCGTCGGTGCCGGCGAACGCGGCCGCCGGCATCGACACCTTGCGCCGCTGCGACGCGGGGAGCAGCGGGCGGAGCGCCCGGTAGTAGCCCAGCGCCGCCTCGAGGCAGCCGGGCTCGCGGAACGCGCGCTTCACGTCGTCGGTCTCGCCTGGGGGCACCCGGCGGCCGGGCGACCAGCGCGCCACGAGCTCGTCGATGTGCGCCAGATCGCCCGCGCGGATGCGGGCCGCCGCGCCTGGGCGCGACAGCGTGAGGAAGTGGCGCACGTTCCACAGCAGCCTCGGCGTGGGCAGCACGGAGGCCGGGTGAGGGATGGCGACGGTGACCAGCATGCGGACGCGCTCCGGCCCGAGGCCGGCGGCCGAGAACGCCGCGCTCGCGCCCCAGTCGTGCCCCACCACCACGGCGCGCTCCTCCCCGAGGGCCTCGATGAGCGCGAGGGCGTCTCGCCCGAGGGTGTCCGAGTCGTAGGCCTCCTCGCGGGGGATCTCCGTGGGGGCGTAGCCCCGCGTGAAGGGGGTGACCACGCGGAAGCCCGCCGCCGCGACGACCGGGCGGATCGCGTCCCACGTGTGGGCGGTGTCAGGGAAGCCGTGGAGCATGAGCACCAGCGGTCCCGCGCCCTCCTCGAAGTACGCGAAGCGGAGGCCGTTGGCGGTGACGTAGGTCGTGCGCGGCGTGGTCATCGGGGGTCCTTCCCGGCGCGGCGGGGCGCGGGCGGCGGCGCGCCCAGCGGCGAGAGGCCGGCGGGGCGGGTGCGCACGAGCGCGGCGTCGAGCTCCTGGGTCTCGTTCGTGAAGCCCGAGTTGACGCTGGGGGAGGTCGACCACGCGCTCGCGCGGCCCTCGGAGTGCACGCGCACGCGATACGCCTTGGCCTGGGTGACGCCCGGCCCTTCGAACAAGGCGATCACGGGCTCCGGGCCCGCCGGGAGCCTCGCCGTCGCGCCGAGCGGATCGCCGTGGTGGTCGAGCAGGCCGATCTCGATCTCGCCGGCGGTCGCGAGCGACGCGGCGATCCGGAGCGACTGCGGCGGGCCGGGCGCGGGCGCCACCGGGGCCACCTCGAACGCGCGTGGCGCGGGCGGGCGGCACGACGTCACCCACGTGGCGGGCTGGTCGGTGAGCGGGCGCTCCGGCGCCGCGTAGCTCGCCCGCCACGGCGCGCGCTTCTCGGCCTCCGGCACCGCGAGCGCGGCGCGGTCGGTGAGGCGCGGGCCTGCCAGCGGCTGCGCGGTCTCGTATCCCTTGGCCACCGGGCCCACCATCACCCGCGGCGCCCCGCCCACGTCGACGACGAAGAGGCCGAGGCGTGGGCCGTCGCCGCCCGCGTAGAGCACCTGCTCGGCGTTCGTGAGGGTGAAATAGTCGGCCACGAAGAGGCTCGGGCGCTCGGCGCCCTTCTCGCGGTCGGCGAACAAATCGAAGTACCAGCCGGTCCATTTCGGGGGCTGGCCGGAGTCGCCGCCGTAGCCGCCGGACGGCACGTTCTCGGCCACCATCCCGAGCCACCGGCGCTCGGGCTCGGTGAGGGCGAGGCCTTGGGTCTCGCGCCGCGCCAGCCGCGCGAGGATGCCCACGACCTCCGCGAGGCGCTTGACCGGGAGCCCGCGCCGCGCGAGCACGTCGACGTGCGCGGCGAGCGCGTCCCACGCCGGCACGTGCGGCTCGACGTACCCGTCGGGGATCTCGCAGCCGTAGGCGTCGTACCCCTGCCCCGCGAGCAGGATGTACGCGTGGCGGAGCTGGCCGAAGCCCACGAGCGCGGAGTTGAGGCGCGCGTCCGCGTACTCCGGGGTCTTCGCGAAGCGAGGCACGACGCCGGGTGGCTCCTTGCCGAGCGCCGTGAGCACCGAGAGCCAGCTCGTGTACACGTCGGTCGGACGCGCGGTCGACGCGGCCGTGCGCGCGCGGCCCGCGTCGAGCGCCTCGCCGAGCGACGGGTGCGCCGCGAGCTGGGCGCGGAGGTGGGTCTTCGCGCGGTCGTGCCCCAGGACGTAGCCTACGTCGGCGAGCGACAGCCCCGACTTGCGCTCGGGAACTGCGTCGTGCACGAGGCCCGTGAGGCCGCCCGTGTCGGGGGACACGCGCAGGCCCAGCAGCGTCGTGACGGCGGGCAGCGGCCCGCAGCCCTCCGCCTGGAAGTGGGTGCGCGTGGCGCGCGCGTAGCGCTTGCCCATCGCCGCGCGGAGCTTCGCCGGCGCGCCGGCGTCCCCGGGGCGCGTCCTCGCCTCGTGGAGCAGCCCCGAGAGCTCGGCGAGCGGCACGTCTTCGCGGGTGCCGAGGTAGGCGCCGTAGACGCGCTCGAACGCGGCGAGGTCCGGCGCGACCGCCCCGAGGAGCCCGGCGAGCGCGCCAGCGAGCGCGATCTCCCGCGGCGTGTCGCTCGTGTCGTGGCCCTCGGCGGAGCTCGCGCAGCCCCGCGTGACGAGGTTGAGCTCGAGCTGCGTGAGCCAGGTGATCGCCTGAAAGTAGTGGTCGAGGCCCGGCGCGCCGTTCCACGGCGCGGCGTAGTGCCCGCGAGGCTCGTAGCGCGAGCCGTCGACCATGCGCCGCCGGCCGAAGAGCTCGATCGGGCCGAGCTCGCGGGCGGCGAGAGCGGCGGTGACCCGCGCGATCTCCGCGTCGTTGCCGAAGAGCGAGCGCGGCGCGGGTCGGGGCATGGGGGGCATGGAGCTGCCCACGCTCGCCCGCGGGGCCGCCGCCTTGAGGTCGGCCAGCTCGATCGCGACGCCGAGGTATATGTCAAGGTCATTGACTACCTGGCGATCGAGGCCGCGCGCCGCCGCGCGGAGGGCCGCCTGGAGCCCCGTGAGCACGCGGGCGAGGGCCGGCTCGAGGGTCTTGCGCTCCGCCGCCTCGAGCGCGCCCTCGGTCGCCCGAAACACGGCGTGCAAGATGGAGTCGAAGGTGACGAAGACCGGGAGCTGCTCCTGAAAGATGTCGTGGTAGGCCCGCGCGTAGTCGACGTACGGGAGTCGGTCGAGCACGACCATGCCGCGCTTCTCCAGGGCCGCGCGCTCCTCCGCCGTGAGATCGAGGTGGGCCGCGACCCGGTCGAGGTAGAGCGGGGCGGCGGGCGCCTGGCCCGAGGAGGGCGCGGACGCCGCGGCCCCGCTCGGGACCGCGCGCAGGGCGACCTCGGCGCGATG
>CAZHGG010000072.1:0-12659 GCA_964531755.1 uncultured Polyangiaceae bacterium | reverse complement strand
GAAGAGGGCCCGGTCGCCGAGCGTGGGCGCGCGGTCACGCACCCGCGCCGCCCGGGCGTCGGCCACGCGCTCGTCGAGCACCGCCTCGTACACCTCGCCGTAGAACGTGCGGGACGCGCGCCCGCGCACGAACGCGCGGAACACGCGCGAGGGCGCGACGAGCGCGCCGAGGCCGAGGCCGCTGAGGTTGATGACCCACGCGGCGTAGAAGTCGCCGCAGCCGGCGCCGATCTCCCACGCCGAGATCGTGAGCTCGCCCACCGTGTCGGTGGGGTACCCCGTGATGAGGTGGTGCAGGTCGTGAAAGCGCACCGCGCGCTTGCGCCCCTCGGTGTTGGGGAACGGGAAGGGCAGGGGCCCGAGCGAGAAGTCGACCCACGCGTCGCCGTAGCCGCCGTCCGCCCCGAAGCCGTTGTCCGCGAAGTAGCCCGCCAGCGCGGTCCGAAGGGTGTCGCTCTGCTCGCTCGCCATGTCCCACCTCCTTGCGCCTGGGGGTGTAGGGTTTCGCTGAGCGTAGTCAATGACTGCAGTCACTATTTTGTGTAAGGTGACGGGGTGCGCCAGCAGAGCAAAGACGCCACGGCCGACCGCGTGCGCCGCGCGGCCTGGGAGCTCTTCTCCGAGGTGGGCTACGCGGCGACGACCACGAAGGCGATCGCCGAGCGCGCGGGGGTGGCCGCCGGCACGGTCTTCGTCCACGCGACCGACAAGGCCGATCTTCTGCGGTTGGTGGTGTACCTGGAGCTCGAGCGGCGGGTGGACGAGCTCGCCGGCGGGGTGGGCGACGGGGCGCTGGTCGACGAGTGGATGCGCATGTTCTCGCGGCTGCTCGGCTTCTACGCCGAGCACCGCCGCGTCGCGGAGGCGTTCCTCTCGGTGTCGATGTCGCCCTCTCTCGAGGCGAGACACTCCGCGTACGGCCTCGAGGTGACCACGCGCTTCGTCGGCGTGCTCGCGGGCCTCGTCGAGCGCGCCAAGGGGCGGGGCGAGGTGCGGCGCGACGTCGGCTCCGTGCTGGCGGCGCAGGCGGCGTTCGCCCTGTATTTCTCGGTGCTCTCGGCGTGGCTCCAGGGGTTCACCTCCGTCGACGGCGCGGCGGCGGCGCTGCGCGATCTGCTCGAGCTGCTCGTGCGCGGCCTCGCCCCCGCGGCGCCCACGCCCACGCCGGGGCGCGCGCCCTCCCCGCGCAAGCGCCGGGCGGGTCGGGGGTGAGGGGCCCGGCGGAGAAGCCGGCGCTCGCCCGCGCGGCGTGACCGTGTAGAATTGCCCGAGGTTCGAGCCGGGAGAGTGCACGTGAGAAGAGCTGTCGCGTTGGGGGTTGGGTTCATCGTCGCCGCGTGTTCGTCCGATCCGGCGGGGCCCGGCGGGACCACTCCGACCCCGACGCCCGGCGAGGTGCAGGTCATCCCGCTCGCGCCGATCGGCGAGGTCAAGACCACGATCGACCGCACCTTCACGTCGAAGCAGCCCCGGCCGGCGGGCCAAGTCGGACCGAACCCGTCGCTCCCGGAGGCCTACGAGAGCTACGTCACGAAGGGGTTCGGTGAGGTGGTCGAGGGCAAGGGAGAGCCCTACACCACGCGCGCCATCACGCCCGAGACGCCGCCGCCCGCCGGCCCGAACGCGAAGCGCCTCACGCGGTTCGTGCACATGCCCGACCTGCAGATCGCCGACGACGAGTCGCCTACGCGCCTCGGCAACTTCGACTCGCCGCCGCCCGGCCCCGACGCGGCGCTGCGGCCTCAAGACCCGTACCTCTGCCGCATGACCAACGCCGCGGTGCGCACCATCAACGCGCTCCACAAGAAGGACCCCATCGGGTTCGTGCTGCTCGGCGGCGACAACGCCGACAGCGCCCAGACCAACGAGGTCGACTGGGTGCTCGGGGTGCTCTCGGGCTCGGAGCGCGTGAAGTGCGACTCGGGCAAAGACGACGACGTGATCGCCGGGCCGAACAACGACGGCAAAGATCCGTTCAAGGCCGAGGGCCTCGCCATGCCGTGGAAGTGGGTCACGGGCAACCACGACGTGCTCGTGCAGGGCAACCTCGGCGTGAGCGCGCCGAAGAAGGCCGAGGCCGTGGGCGTGACCTCGAACGGCGGCACGCGCCACTACGAGGACGGCAAGAAGGGCGAGGTGAACCGCGACGACGTCATCGCCGACGAGCGCCGGGCGCTGCTCGATCGCAAGGCGCTCATGGCCAAGATCGCGAGCCACGCGGACGGCCACGGGCTTGGGGAGGCGCAGAAGGCCTCCGGCCGGGCCACCTACACCTTCGACGTCGAGGGCACGCCCATCCGGTTTCTCGTCATCGACACCGCGACCGACACCGGCGGCGCCGACGGGCTGCTCACCCGCTCGGAGATCGATCGCGCGATCAAGCCCGCGCTCGACAAGGCGAAGGCCGACAACAAGTGGGTCATCCTCTCGTCGCACCACGCGCAGTCGAGCCTCACGAAGGACGGCGGCGTGTTCGGCACCGCCGCCGCGGACGCGGTGCTCCCCGACGACTGGGCCACGTTCCTTGGCGGCTACACGAACGTCGTCTTCAGCATGGTGGGCCACACGCACGAGCACCGGATCCGGGCGGTGACCCCGGCGGCCGGCCACGCGTACTGGGAGGTGATGACCAGCGCCATCGCCGATTTCCCCAATGAGTTCCGGGTCGTGGAGATCTTCGACCAGGACAACGGGTGGATCATGCTCCGCGCCACGTGCGTCGACTACGCGATCGACGGCGACGACGTGGCGAAGGAGGGGCGCCGCCGCTCGGTGGTCGACATGGACTCGGGCTGGGGTCCGGCGAGCGGGGCCGGCAAGCTCGAGGACCGGAACGTCGAGCTCTGGATCAAGAAGCCGTGAACCTGGAAGTGAGCCCCGAAGGGGCGAACGAAGGTCGACGGCGAGCCCGAGCCGAAGGCGAGGTGTCGCCGTGAAGCGAGGCGTCCTCGCCGGGCCGCTCCTGCTCGTGGCGCTGCCGCCCATGTGCAGCTCCAAGTCGGACCCGCCCATCGATCCGGCCAACGTGCCGGGCACCGTGGAGGTGGTCACCGTGGCGGAGCCGCCGCCCAAGCCGACGGTGATCGCCGAGCCGGTCAGCGCGTTCGCCGACGCGGCGCCAGGACCCGACGAGAAGAGCCCGCTCGAGCAGGCCCGCGAGTACCACTCGCGCGGCCAGAACTGGCTGGCGCGCTTGCTCGTGGAGAAGCGCGCGCTCGCCGCGGAGGGCGGCCGCCCGGAGGCGGAGCTCCTGCTCGACATCTGCAAGGCGCAGAACGACGCTGACTGCGTTCAGCAGTGCGCGAGGAAGCTCGGCCGCAAGGTCGCGTTCGACGGCGGCGTCGCCGCGCCCTCCGCGCCCAGCGTCGAGCGCCCCGCCGACACGCCGTTCAGCAAGGCGCGCGATCTGCACCTCAAGGGCAAAGACAAAGAGGCGCGGGCGCTGCTCGAGTCGAGGGTCATCGACGGCAAGGCGGCCACCGAGGAGACGCGGCTGCTCCTCGACATCTGCCAGAAGCAGGGCGACAAGATGTGCGTGGCGCTCTGCAAGAAGCAGCTCACGCGCTGAAGGCCTGACGGGCCGCGCCGTCGCGGGCGAAGAAAGAAGAAGGTCTGCCGTCGATGCGAAGGCCATCTGACGTCAAACGTTGAGGTGCAAGGCCGTTACGCCGAGCCGGGCGTGCGGTCGCGCAGGTGCGGGACGCGACACCACGAGGGCGGCGCGTCCTCCCCCCGAGGTCTCGCTCAGTCGTGCGCGTGGATGGTGTACTGGACGTTGGTGTTGCACACGCGAGCCGCGCCCTCGTCCGCGACGAGCTCTCCGCCCCAGTCGAAGGCCCCGTACGCGGTGCCCGTGGGCTGTCGAACGGCGCGGTACAGCTAAGAACCGACGAGCACCTCGCCGGGCCACGCCTGCTCGACCAGGTCCCTGACGGCCACGGGTGCGCCCCCCGCGGCAACGAGCGCGCGGAGCACGCGGCGGGCGGGCTCGCGGCTCAGGAGATCGTGCGTGCCGCCGCCGTGGACGCGGACCCACTCGAAATCGTCGCCGATCTCGATCGAGATCCCGTCGGCGAGGGCCGCGCGCAGCCTCAGGGCCATGCCCGCGTGGTCCGGCGCGACGCCGACGAAGGCCCAGAAGGCCTCGAGCGCGCCCAGGGCCTGGGCACCGTCTCGAATCGCCCCCCTCGCGAGGCCGGCGAGCAGGCGTCGCGCGAACGGCCGCTCGGCTCGGTCGGGCTCGCCTCGCAGGATGCGCAGGAGCGCCGGTGGCACGTCGTCCACCCAGGGCAGCTGGGAGTGCAGGAAGAGGACCCCGCGACGACGTCGGTCGCGGGAGACGGGGGCGCACCTGCGGCGATCTGGGGTGCGCGGAACGGGCGCGCGTGCCAGGGAGCCTCGCCGAGCCCGAGCCCGACGAGCTGGATGTGGCCCTCGCGGTCGACGACGAGCTGCGACGGCGCCAGGGCCCCGAGGGTCTCGCCGCTCGCGTGGAGCGCCGCGATCGCGCGCGCGAGGGAGTGCGTCACGGCGATGGCCTCCCGGTACGGTACGCCGCGAGGGGGTATTCGGAGCGACGCCTCCTCGAGCGTGCCGAGCGGATCGCAGGCGAGGGCCACCCAGCCCGCGGTGAGGTCCTCCCCGAGGAGGCTCGGGACGCCGTCCGACGCTGCGAGCGTGTGGGCCCGCGCCGCGCGCGCGAGGCGCGCCGGGTCGCGCGCGCGAAGGAGCACGCAAGGGGCCAGGCCCCAGGTCGCCACGTGCCACTCGCTCGCCCCGTCGCTGCCGAGCTTGCGCACCGCCCGCGGAGCCCCCCCTCCCCCCATTCCGCGCTACAGCTATCAGGCCTCCCACGGCCCGGCAAGGCACGCCGCGAGGTGCGCCATGTCGTCGGGCGAGGTCACCCTCGTGAACTGGGCGCTCCAGAACGGGTCATGGCCTCGCTGCTGAGAAACGCGTCGCCTCCCATGCCCACGGCTCACTTCCGGGACGCTACCCGGCCGCGGCGCGCGTGACGAGGCCCTCGAGGCGGGCGAGCGCGCGCTCGAGCGTGTCGCGCGAGGGGCCGAACGAGAAGCGCACGTAGTCGCGGAAGCGCGAGGCGCGGTTCGAGCGGCGCTTGCCCGGGTTCACGTCGAAGAACTCGCCGGGCACGCAGATGACCTTCTCCTCCAGCGCGGCGCGGAAGAACGACATACCCTCGTTCAGCGGCGCGGGCAGGTTGGCCACGTTGCCCCAGGCGTAGAAGGTGCCGTCGGGGGCGCGGTCGAGGCGCACGCCGAGGCGCTCGAGGCGCGGGAGCATGAAGTCGCGCTTCTCGCGGAAGGCGTTGTGGATGGCGAGCGTCTCCGCCACGACGTGGGCCTCCTCGAGCAGCGGGATCGCCGCGCGCTGGAGCGGCTTCGAGCCGCCGCCGTCGAGGAACGAGCCGGCGCTCGCGAAGCTCTCCATGATGCTCCGCGGCCCGAGCGCCCACGTGATGCGCCAGCCCGGGTAGCGCCAGTTCTTGGTGAAGCCGTCGAACACGACGACGGGGTCCTTCTCGACGTCGTCGACGTAGCGCGCGGCGCTCTCCACCGGGAGCTGCCCGGGGCGGCCGCGATAGATGTAGTGGGAATAGAACTCGTCGAGCAGGAGGGTGCAGTCGAGCTCGCGCGCGGTCTCGACCCACCGGGCGAGCTCGTCGTCGCCCACGAGCTTTCCCGTCGGGTTGCACGGGTTCGAGAGCAGCACGGCCGAGAGCCCGCGGCCCAAGACCTCGCGGCGGAGGTCGTGCGCGGTGAAGCTGTAGCCGCGGTCGCCCTCGAGCAAGATGGGGATGGCGGTGAACGCGCCGAAGATGTCGAGCAGCTCCTCGTAGGCGGTGTAGTCCGGGAGGAAGTGCCCGAGGTTTACCTGCCCGAGGCTGGCCGCGGCCCGAGTGAGCGCGGCGCGGCCGCCGCCGGAGATGCACACGTTCTCGGCGCTGTACTTCGAGCCGCGGCCCTTTCGGTAGAGCGTGTTGTAGAGGTTCGCGATCGCCTCGCGGAGCTCCCACAGCCCCGCGACCGGGGCGTACTCCTGGTCGTCGACCCCGATCGAGACGCTGTCGACGCGGGCCGGCGAGCCAGGCAGGGGGCCGGTCTCGGGCTGGCCTTGGCCGAGGTTGCACCAGTCGGTGCTGCTGGGCGAGAAGCCGCGCTTGCTCGCCTCGCTCGTGACGTAGATGACACCGGTCTTCGGGACCGACCGAAAGGCCTGAAAAGGGCTCTCATCCATGGTGGGCGGGACCCTAACATCGCCCTACCGTCCCCCCGGCCCCAAAAATCAGCGCCCGCGCGCTCGTTCGCCGAGGCGTGGGGGGAGCAGCGTCGAGACCGGAGCATCACTCCGGTCGCCTCCCGACGACGAAGGTCATGGGCATCTGCCACGCTCGGTCGAACGCGCGCGCCTCGACGAAGCCCGCGTCCCGCAAGAGGTCCATGAGGTCGCCCGGCTCCCACGGGTGACCGCCCGAGCGGATCACGCGGAGCCGCGACAGCTGGTCGGCCAAGGGGTCGGGCGCCCCCGCATAGACCCCGAAGAGCACCCATCCGCCCGGGCGGAGCGCGGAGAGCGATCGGGCCGCGGCCTGCGGGACGACCGCCTTCGGGAGGAAGGGACCGGGGAGGAAGATCGCGTCGAACGCGCGCTCGTCGGCGAGGTCCGCGACGCTCTCGGCGCGGAGCTCGACGCGATCGCGCACCGGCTCGATGTTCCTCTCCGCGAGCCGAAGCGCCGCCTCCGAGACGTCGATCCCGACGACCCTGAGCGCTGGAAACGCGGTCGCGAGGGCCACGGCCAGCCAGCCGCAGCCGGTGCCCACGTCGAGGAAGGAGGCCCCGGGGCGCGAGAGCCGCGCCTCGAGGTCGTCGAGCTGCGGGGCGATCGTCCGGAGGACAGGCACGATCGCCATGGAGGCCCGGCCTTGGCTCTCGAGGACGGTGGTGTCCCCGTAGGTCCAGCCGGGCGCGCGCCCAGGATCGTCGAGCAGATCCCCGGCCTGCCGAAAGAAGCTGCGGATGAGGCCGAGGAGCGCCTGCCGCTCCTCTGCGCGCAGAGACTCCAGATCCCCGGCGTCGAGCCCCAGGCTCGCGACGACGCCGTCCACCGCGCCCCTCACCCGGGGATCGAGGCGCGCTCCGTCCACGTCGGCCGCGAGGCGCGCGCCCAGGGCCGCGAGCGCCTCCACCGAGACGTTCAAGCGCTGGGCTGCCTTCATGACCTCGTCGAAGCTCATCGTCACCCCCCGGGAAGCTCACCGCCGATGATGATGCAGCGAGACCGCGGGTGGCGGTCCGAAATTTGCGCTAACGCGCTTGGAGCCCGGGCGCGCCCCGCTCCGCGGGGCTATGCTCGCCCCGTGCGGACAATCCACCTCGTCACCCTCGCTGCAGGTCTCGCGCTCTCGTCCACCCTGGCCCTGGCCGGTCCCCCGAGCGCGGTGGACGAGCTCGCCACGGCGACGAAGGCGCTGTCGACCCAGAACGACGCCCTCGCGGCGGCGCTGAAGAAGTACGAGGACGCGGCCCGGTCGAAGGCTGCCCTCGAGGCGAGGCTCGTGTCCCTCCGGAAGGAGCTGCGCGTCACGTCCGACGGCAAGCGCCGTGTCGCCCTCCAGCAGCAGCTCGGCGCGGCAGAGCGCGAGCTCAGCTCCCTCACCGAGGTCTTGCTCACCTACCAGAAGCTCCTCGCGAAGGAGGCCCGCGAAGATCGACGGCTCCGCCAGCAGACCGCCGAGCTCCGCGACAAAGCGCGGCGCGCGCGCCTTCAAGGGGACGACTTGGCGACCAAGATGCGGGAGGCCGACGACAAGGCGGACGCCGCGATGAAGGCGGCCGAGGCCCAGCTCGCGCTCGGCGTCGTGTCGAGTGCCCTCCAGGTCGCCGCCGCGGCGGGCACGCTCGTCGACGGCGGCGCTCGCTGAGCCGGGTGTTGCGCGTCGGCGCCGTCGCGTGGCAGAACCCTGGGCCGATGGCGGAGTTCTCGCTCGACGCACCCACGCTCACCCGCCTCGGCGAGGCCCTCGGCGCCGCCGTGGTCTCCGCGTCGCGGCTCGCGGGCGGCGCGTGCCAAGACAACTTCCTGCTCGAGGTCGAGGGCGGCGCGCGGTGGGTGTTGCGCTCCGACGCGCGCACCTCGCTGCCGGGCAGCATCGACCGCGCCCGTGAGTTCGCCGTCATGAAGGCCGCCGTGCGCGCGGGGGTGAAGACCCCGGAGCCGCGCGCGCTGCTGGGCGAGCTGCTCGCGCCGAGGACCTCGGCGTACCTCGTGCCGTTCGTCGCGGGCGAGGCCATCGGCCGCAAGATCGTGAAGGGGCCCGAGCTCGCCGCGGCGCGCGCCGGCCTCGCGGGAGAGCTCGCCGCGGAGCTCGCGCGCATCCACTCGGTCACCCCGGCGACCGCGCCTGGGCTCTTCGGCGACACGCCTCCAGACGCCGCGAACGCCGCGAGCGCCGCGAGCGCGGCCCACGCGCGCATCGCGGGCATGCGGGGGCCCATGGCCGGGCTCCGGCGGGAGCGACCCGCGCTCGCGTGGCTCGTGCGCTGGCTCGAGGAGCACGCCCCGAGCGACGATCCGGTGAGCGTGCTCACCCATGGCGACTTCCGGACTGGCAACTTCCTCGTCGAGCCGAGCGGCCTCTCCGCCGTGCTCGACTGGGAATTTGCCCACTTCGGCTCACCCTACGAGGACCTCGCCTGGCTGTCGGTGCGCGACTGGCGCTTTGGGCAGCTCGCCCTGCCCATCGGCGGGTTCTCGGCGCGGAGGCCGTTCTACGACGCCTACGAGGCCGCCAGCGGCCGCGCGCTCGACCCCGCGAAGCTCCACTACTGGGAGGTGCTCGGCAACGTGGCCTGGGCGCTCGGCGCGGCCTGCCAGACCGAGCGCTACACCCACGGCGGGGAGGAGGACCTCGAGCTGCTCGCCATTGGCCGGCGCGCCGCGGAGATGGAGTGGGAGGCGCTGCGCCTCGTCGAGAAGGGAGCCCTGTAAACATGCAAGATGCACCCGATCGCGAGACCATCCTGCTCGGCCTCGCGAAATTCCTGGAGCGCGAGATCCGGCCGCTCGTGAAGGAGCCGCGCGCCTCGTTCCGCGTGCTCGTCGGCGCGCACCTCGCCTTCACCGCCGCGATGGAGTCGATGGACGAGGACGCTGACGTCGCGGCCGAGCTCGAGCGCCTGCGCGCGCTCACGGGCGATGGCGTGCCCGCGCCGGAGAGCCTGCGCGACAAGAAGCGGCGAGTGGCGGCGCTCGAGGGGCGCCTCTGCGAGGCGATCCGCGACCCCAAGACCTCGGCCGCGGAGCTCGACGCCATGCGCCCGGCGCTCCGCGCCTCGCTGCTCGCGAAGCTGCGCGTCAACAACCCCCGCTTCGACACCCGCGCCGACATCGAGTGAGGCGCGCGCCGCGCGCGCACGCCACGAGGAGCACAGCATGGACTTCGAACTTTCTCCCGAGCTCAAGGCCCTCCGCGCGCGCGTGCGCGACTTCATGGACACCCACGTGTTGCCCGTGGAGCGCGAGCTCTTCGACGTGGCCCTGCGCGGCGACACCTCGCGCCTCGCGGAGCTCCGCGGCCTCGCGAAGGCCGAGGGGCTGTTCGTGCCGCACCTGCCGGTGGAGCACGGGGGCCTCGGCCTCGGCGTGCTCGGCATGTGCGCGCTGTTTCGCGAGATGGGGCGCTCGCTGCTCGGCGCCTCCATCTTCAACTGCGACGCGCCCGATCAGGGCAACATGGACCTGCTGCTCCGGGCCGCGAGCCCGGCGCTCCGCGACCGCTACTTCGGCCCGCTCGCCCGCGGCGAGTCCACGAGCGCCTTCTGCATGACCGAGCCCGCGCCCGGCGCCGGGGCCGACCCGTCGAACCTGCGCACCACGGCCACGCTCGACGGCGACTCGTTCGTGATCGAGGGGCACAAGTGGTACTCGACCGGCGCAGAAGGCGCGGCGTTCCTCATCGTCATGGCGCGCACGAGCGACGACCCCCGGCACGGCGCCACGATGTTCCTCGTCGACCGCGCGGCCGAGGGGGTCGAGTACGTGCGCGACATCCCCTGCCTCGCCCCGCCGCTGCTCACCCACCGCGAGGGCGAGCTCAAGTTCCACGGGGTCCGCGTGGGCCCGGAGGCCGTGCTCGGTGAGGTGGGGCAGGGCTTTCAGCTCGCGCAGGCGCGCCTCGTGCCGGCGCGCCTCACCCACTGCATGCGCTGGCTCGGCCTGGCCGATCGGGTGCTGCAAATGTGCAAGCTGCAAGCGACCACGCGGCGGAGCTTCGGCAAGGAGCTCGTGCACCACCAGCTCGTGCAGAAGATGTTCGCGGACAACGCGACGGCCATCCACGTGGGCAACCTGCTCACGTGGCACTGCGCCACTCTCATCGACAAAGGGCTGGCGAAAGAGGCGAGGCCGTACTCGTCGATGGCCAAGAACCACGTCGCCAAGCTGCTCTGCCAGGTGCTCGACGACGCCATCCAGCTCCACGGCGGGCTCGGCTACTCGGACGACGTGCCGTTCTCGCTCTTCTACCGGTACGCCCGCGCGGCGCGCATCGCCGACGGCCCCGACGCGGTCCACGACGTGGTGGTGGCGCGCGACTTCCTGCGCGGCGAGCTCGACGTCCTCGTGTAGAATGCACGCATGTGGGGCCCCGCGCGGGAGCGAACAGCGCCGAGGCCCTGTTCCCCCGAGGCGGTTTGGGTGTACACCCAAGGCCATGAGCGCCGAGCCCACAGCCGAGAAGAAGCCGGGTCTCCCCGAGGTCGACGTCAACGAATACGGCGGCAAGCGAGACGGCGTGAAGCAGGCGGTGAACCGCCGCCTCTTCATGCAGCTGCTCGTGTTCGACGTGCCCGCCGGGGCGAGCGCGCCCGCCGCGAGCCGCGAGCTCGTGGCCGCGCTCCGCGAGGCCGGCGTGCCCGCGGTGGTCTACGCCGACGCGAACGCGCCGCGCGGCTTCGGCCTGCTCACCTGGGCGGAGGACGCGGCGCACTTCGTGACCAAGGTGCGCCCGCTGTTCGAGGGCCCCGAGCTCTCCAAGGTGGCGTTCCGCCCGGGCTGGACCATGCTCGGGCGCACCTACTCCACCGGCCACGAGCCCGACCTCGAGTTCATGCTCCTCGAGCGCCCCATCAAGAACGTGCAGCGGGAGGAGTTCCCCTGGCACGTGTGGTACCCGCTGCGCCGCAAGGGCACGTTCGCCAAGCTCGAGCCCATCGACCAGAGCCACATCCTCCGCGAGCACGCGGCCCTCGGCATGGCCTACGGCCAGACCGAGCTCGCCCACGACGTGCGGCTCGCGTGCCACGGCATCGACGCGGCCGACAACGAGTTCGTGATCGGCCTCGTGGGCGGCACCCTCCACCCGCTCTCGCACCTCGTGCAGGCCATGCGAAAGACCCGCCAGACGAGCGAGTTCATCGCCCAGATGGGCCCGTTCTTCGTGGGGCACGTGGCCGCGCGCACGTAGCGGAGCGCGTGTAGACTGCATGGAGCTCGACGACGCACCGCCACGCACCACCCGCGCGCGCTGGGCCGTGCGGTTCGTGCTGCTCGCGCTCGGGCTGGGCTCCGTCGGGTTCTGGGCGTACGGCAAGTACCTCGCGCCGAAGTCGCCGCTCGGCGGGCCGTGCGCGTGGGCGGTCAACTGCGGTCCCGCGGCGCCGCGCTGCATGCGCGAGTCGGCGAGCGGGGAGGCCGGCGAGGGCGTGTGCAGCCGCCCGTGCACCGTGGGCGAGGACTGCGCGCCCGACGTGCGGTGCGTGTCGGTCGAGCTCGACGAGCGCGACGAGCGCGGCGTGCCGCTCCAGGGCGGCTACTGCGTGCCGCAGTGGCTCATCGACAAGAAGCGGGCTCGCCCCGCGAAGGACGCCGCCATCGGTGAGAGCGCGAGCGACGGGTGGGTGCCCGTGCCCCGCGTCGCCGGGCAGCTCGAGGGCGAGGTGACCGCCACGCTCGAGTCGGGCGAGTCGCGGGTCGTGTGGGTGAAGGGCTCGCTCGTGCGCCTGGCGCCGGCGCCCGGCGCGCGCGTGGTCGTCGACGCGGCCACCGGGCGCAGCCTCCACGTGGACGACGCGAAGGCCACCTTCACCGCGACGTCGATCGACGCCACGGGCGGCGACGTGCTCGTCGACAAGACCGCAGAGCGCGACACGGTGGCCGGCGCCCCGTGCGAGGTGTGGCGGCTCACCGACGGGAGCGCCCGCCTCGATGTGTGTATTATGCAGCGAGGCGCCTTCGCCGACCCGAAGGGGTCGCTGCGGCCGCGGTGGCTGCGCGAGCTCGGTGCGCGCGGCGCGTTCCCGCTGCGCGCGGCGCGGACCGATCCGGCGGGCAAGGGGAAGGTCGTGTTCTTGGTGACCGCGCTCAGCGAGCGCCCGCTCGACGCGGCGCTGTTCGCGGTCCCCAAGGCGTACCGGAACGTGGGCGCCAAGCGCTGAGCGGCGGCGAAGTTGCCCGGCTGCTTCGCGCCTTCCTACGATCCGCCCCAGCATGAGCACGACCAGGAGAGGGGCGCCCGAGCTGCCCGCGTTGCCCGAGCGCCGCCGGCGCGGGGCACGCGCCGCGTGGCTCGCGGGCGCCCTCCTGCTCGCCGGCGCGTGCCTCGGCCTGCGCCTCGCGCCGACCTGGGTCCCCAAGGC
>CAZHGG010000071.1:0-12745 GCA_964531755.1 uncultured Polyangiaceae bacterium | reverse complement strand
GTGTCGCCTCGCGCGCGCCGCTCGCGGTCCGCGCAACGCTCGCGAACGCGCGGCTCGCGCGCGAGCAGGGCCGCGACGCGGCGCTCGGCGCGCTCATGGACACCGCGCGCCCCCTCTTCGCGACGGCGGACGCGCAGGAGGGCGTGCTCTCCTTCCTCGAGCGCCGCGAGGCCAGGTTCGTGGGGCGGTAGCGGTCGCTCGGCGCGCCAACCCGCGGGCGGCTGCGAGACAAAGTTCTGGCGGCGGAAATCCGATCGCGCGCCAGGCGCGTAGCCGCCCCTGGAAGAGGGAAACAGAACATGAACAGAAGCTCGCTCCGCCCCGTCGCCGTGGCGCTCGTGCTCGCCAGCGGCACCTTGGCCGCCGCGTGCGGGTCTGACGACCCGCCCGGCGGCTCCCCCATCACCCCAACGCCCGACGGCGGGCCCGTTCCGGACGCGCCCCCGCCGACACCGGGCGCCGATTTCACGACCATCAAGCCCGCGGCGAACGACGCCTCGTTCCACGCGCCGTTCGACGCGACGCCGGATCCGAAGGGCGAGAACGTGTACTTCACGGCCCTCACGGCGCTCGACGTCCCGGCGGTGTTCGTCAGCCCCGCGGGCGGCGGCGCTCCCCGCGTGCTCCACGAGGGCGCGCCGCTCTCCGCGCCGTTCAGCATCGCCATCAGCGAGGACGGCAAGACTCTCTACATCGCGGACGGCAACGCCGAGGTCACAGCCGGGGGCGACGAGAACGGCGCCGTCCTGACGATGCCCGTCGGCGGGGGCGTCCCCACGGTCCTCGCGGGGTCGGGCGGCAAGAACCCGCGCGGCATCGAGGTCGCCGGCGATTCGGTGTATTATACCGGCAAATTCGATGGGCGCGCGGGCGTGTTCAAGGCCCCGCTGGCCGGCGGCGACCCCGTCACTCTCACGGCGGGCGATCCGCTCCGCGAGCCGTCGGGAATCACGGTCACGAAGCAGGGCGTCGTCTACTTCGTCGACGCGTTCGCGCAGACCGCCGCGGGCGCCGCCGTGTTCAAGGTCGAGGGCGGCCAGGCGGTCGTCGTGAAGGCCGGCTTCGCGGTGGGGCACCCCGCCGGGCTCGCCACGAACCTCGACGACTCGGCGCTGCTGCTCTCCGGCATCGATCCCAACAAGCAGACGGACCTGGTCGTGCGGATCAAGCTGGCCGACGCCTCCACCATCAACTTCACCGACACCATCGGCGGCTTCAGTGAGTCCGCCGGGCTCCACCGCGCGAAGACGCTCAACGTCTACGCCTGGGCGGACAGCCGCGCGAACGGCACGGGCACGGTCTACGTCCTCCGCTGAGGGCCCCCCGCGCGCCACGGATAGTCCGGCGCGCCACCAAAGAATCCTGACTCAGTATCTCGGAGCCTCCCCAATGAAATTTCGTCACACACTCCTCGCCTCCGCGTGCGGACTCGCCCTCACCACGGTCACGGCGCTCGCCTCCGCCTCCAGCCACCGGGAGGCGCCCGCCATCGGGTTCGACCCCGCGGCCGACAACACCGACGTGTGGGCCTGGGTGACCCCCGGCACGCACGACAAGCTCAACGTCGTCGTCGCGTACAACCCCCTCGAGGAGCCCTCGGGCGGCCCGAACTACCACGAGTTCTCGGACGACGTCCTCTACGAGATCCACATCGCGCGCGGCGCGTCGGGCCTGACCGACGCGGTCACGTACCAGATCCAGTTCGACTCGACCGCCTATCCCAAAGTCGATCCGGCGGACCTCTCGAAGCCGCTCGGCGGCGGCAAGGAGTTCTTCTCCCAGCTCTCCGGGCGGACCCAGACCTACACCATCAGCAAGATCGTCTCCGGCGGCCGACGCATCCAGATCGCGAAGGGCATCCCCGTGGCCCCCGTGAACGCGGGCCCGCGCACCAGCGCTGTCGCCTACAAGATCCCCGCACCGGGCAAGTACGACGACGCGTTCGCCGCGACGTTCATCAAGGACCTCGGGCCCGATGGCCGCGTGTGGGCCGGCCCGCGCGACGACGGCTTTTACGTCGACATCGGCCGCATCTTCGACCTCGCAAACGTCCTCACGGGGACCCCGCGGGACAACGTCGCGGGCTTCAACTGCCACGCGATCGCCCTCGAGATCCCCACGGCGCTCCTGACGAAGGACGACCTCCCCCCGGCGCCCGGCGCCTCCAATGACAACACCCTCGGCGTTTGGGCTTCCGCGAGCCGGCGCCAGTACACGTTCCTCCGCCGCAACGGCAAGTCGGACTTCTGGGGCCCGTGGATCCAGGTCTCGCGCCTGGGCCTCCCGCTCGTCAACGAGGCGCTCATCGGCCTCCAAGACAAGGACCGGTACAACCGGAGCAAGCCCGCGAACGACGTGCCCAACTTCGGCGCCTACTTCCTGAACCCGGTCATCGTGCGCGACGCCGAGGCCGTCGGCATCTACAGCGCGCTCAGCGTGCCGCAGGCCACGGTCGACGCGCTCAAGTCGAACCGCCTCGACGTCATCGACACCATCAACCTCACGAACTTCCCCACGGCGGGCGCCCACTCGATCCCGTTGTCGGCGACCGGTGACGTCCTGCGCGTCGACCTCGGGCTCGACTCGGCGTTCCCCAACGGGCGCCCCATCCCCGGCCCCGCGCCCAACAAGGAGGGCGCGGACGTGACCGACGTGCTCCTGTCGGTGCTCCTCGCGAAGGGCACGCTGCCCGTGAGCGACGGCGTGAACACGAACGACAAGAACTACCTCACGACCTTCCCGTACCTCCCGCTGCCGTGGGAGGGCTTCTCCGAGGGCCACGGCAAGCCCGCGCCGTAAGGCGATCGGGACCGCCACCCGGCGCGCACGCCGACGGTTTGGCGGATCCTGCTGAGTCCCTGGCGCGTAGTGTAGGCGCATGAAGGACTCGCGAACCCGAAGAGGCCTCGGCCCCCGCGAAGCGGCGCTCCTCGTGAGCGCCGCGCTCGCGTTTGTGGGGTGCGACAGCCCGACCCCGGCGCCGCAGCGCGCGGCCCCAACCGCGGCGCAAGTGACGTCTGACGCCGCGCCCGCGTCGCCCACCGCCCCCGCGGAGGCCAAGCCCGCGTCGCCCGAGCACCGCCTCGCGCTCCAGAAGACCGTCGGCGGGGCCGGCGCCGACGACGCGATCGACGCGGCGCAGGCGCGCGCGCAGAAGACCCCCGACAACAACGACGCGTGGATCGTGCTCGGCCGCGCGTGGGTCCGCAAGGCGCGGGAGAGCGCCGACCCCGGCTTCTATCTGAACGCGAGCGCGTGCGCCCAGATCGTCAAGAAGACCGATCCCGACAGCCGCCTCGCGAAGGACCTCGAGGGCCTCGTGCTCTTGAACAACCACCAGTTCGAGGCGGCGCGACAGCTCGCCGAGAGCGTCGTCCGCAAGTCGCCCGACGATCCCATGGCGTTCGGCAACCTCGCCGACGCCGAGCTCGAGCTCGGCCTGTACGACGACTGCCTCCGGCACACGCAGGCCATGATGGCCCTGAAGCCGAACCTGGCGAGCTACGCGCGCGCCTCGTACCTCTCATGGCTGCGAGGCGACGCGAAGGGCGCGAAGGAGGCGATCCGGGCGGCGATCGACGCCGGGCGCGATCGCCACGATCCGGAGCCGCGCGCGTGGGTCCTCACCCAGGCCGCCATGCTCTTCTTCCACGAGGGCGATCTCGACGGCGCGGACGCGGGGGTCGACGTGACCCTCGAGTGGCTGCGCGACTACCCGCCCGCGCTCGCGCTGCGCGGCCGCATCGCCCTCGCGCGAAATCAGGGCAAGCGCGCGGTCGACGCGCTCACCAAGGCCTACGAGCAGAGCCCGCTCGTCGAGACCACCTGGCTGCTCGGCGACGCGAAGGCGATCGCGGGCGACGAGGCCGGCGCCGCCGACGCCTACGCCCGGCTCGAGCGCGAGGGGCCGAAGGTCGACCCGCGCACCTACTCGCTGTTCTTGTCGTCCCGAGGGGAGAAGCCCGAGCGCGCGCTCGCCCTCGCCGAGGAGGAGTACGCGCACCGCAAGGACGTGCTCACGGAGGACGCGCGCGCGTTCGCGCTCTTCCGCGCCGGCAAGGTGAAGGAGGCGAAGGCCTCGATCACCAAGGCGGGGCGGCTCGGCACGCCCGATCCGCGCATGGTCTTCCACGAGGGCGCGATCCGGCTCGCGGCGGGGGAGAAGAAGCCCGCCGAGGCGCTGCTCCGCGCGGCGCTCGCCAACGCGTCGCTCGACCGCGCGAGCCGGGCCGAGGCCGAGCGCCTGCTCGCCGCGAAGAAGCCGTGATCGGTCGCGGACCGCCGGGCCCGGCCGCGCGTTGGGCCCGCCCCCTCGCGGTGCTCGCCGCCTTGGTGTCGCTCTTTCTCGCGCGCGCCGCGGCGGCGCACGCGGTCGGCATGTCGACCGGCGAGTACCGCGAGCTCGAGGTCGACGCGGGGGCCCGCGTCCTCGCCCTGAAGGTCGTCCTGGCGCGCGGCGAGCTGCTCTCGCTCGTGCCCTCGCTCGACACCGACCACGACGGCGCCCTCGCGCAGGCGGAGCTCACGCGGGGCCTCGACGCGGCGCGCCCGTCGTTCGCGCACGTCACCGTCAGCCGAGGCGGGGTGCCGTGCGCCGGCGGCCTCGAGTCGCTCGCGCTCACCGAGCAAGACGGCGTGGCGCTCGAGGGCCGCTTCACGTGCCCCGCCGCGGGGCCCACGTACCAGGTGCGCTTCGGTCTCTTCGACGAGCTGGCCCGCGGGCACCGTCACATCGCGCGCGAGCTCGGCGGCGCCGCGCGCGAGGACATCCTCTTCGGGGGCCACGACACGCTCGAGGTGTCGAGCGCCTCCGGGGCGGGCAGCGCGGCCCCGGGAGCGCCCGCGCAGGCGCCGCCGCCGGCCACGTTCGTGGGCTTCCTGCGGCTCGGCGTCGAGCACATCCTCACCGGCTACGACCACCTCGTCTTCCTGTTCGGCCTCGTGCTCGTGCGGAGCCGGCCGCGGGAGCTGCTCGGGGTCGTCACCGCGTTCACCGTGGCCCACTCGCTGACCCTCGGCCTCGCGACGCTCGGCGTCTGGGCCCCGAGCCCGAGGTTCGTCGAGCCGGCGATCGCCCTCTCTATCGCGTACGTGGGCGTGGAGAACCTGCTCGTGAAGGACGTGCGCAAGCGCTGGCGGATCACCTTCCCGTTCGGCCTCGTGCACGGGTTCGGCTTCGCCGGCGCGCTGCGCGAGATCGAGCTGCCGCGGGCGCGCGTGCCGCTGGCGCTCGTCGGCTTCAACGTGGGCGTCGAGCTCGCGCAGGTCGCGGCGCTGTGCGTCGTCGTGCCGCTCGTGCTGCTCGTCAGCCGACGGCACACCGCCCCGCGCGTGACGCAGGCGCTGTCCGTCCTCGTCGCCGTCGCGGGGCTCGTCTGGTTCGTCGCGCGCGTCGCCGCGGGGTGACGCCGCCGCCCCCTCAGCGGAGATCGCAGCGCATGCCGCACGTGCCGACGCGCTGCCCCTTGGCCTTCAGGCACCCGCCGCGGCACTCGAAATCGGCCTCGCACGGGGCGCCGGCGGGCCGCCTGGCCGCGCACTTGCCGCGCAGGCACTCGCTGCCCGCCTCGCACACCCCGCCGGGGCACGCCTCGCCGAGCTTCGAGGGGGCGCGCCGCTGGCAGACCTTGTTCACGCACTGGCTGCCTGAGGCGCAGCTCGCGCTCAGCACGCACGCCGCGCCGTCCGCGAGCGGCGCCGAGCAGCGGTGCGCCACGCACGCCTTCGCGCACTCCGGGTGCTGCGTCTCCAGGGTCGACTGCCGCGCATAGCTCGCGAGGGCGTCGGTCGACGACCCGCACGCCTCGCCGTCGGCCTTGCCCGGCCCGCACTTGCCGGGCGTCGTGGGGCCCGCGCCGTGGCAGCGCAGATCGCGCTCGCACTCGAGCGATGAGCGGCAGCGCGCGCCCGCGGGCACCAGACCATGGAAGAGGCCCTGGCACGCCTCCGGTGGGCCCGGGGGGAACGGGCCTACCCACTCGCACCCGGCGAGCGCGCCGTCGACCGCCGCCACGCACGCGTCCACCGCGGCGGGCTCCACGCGCACCGCCTTCGCCCGCAGCGCGGCGCTCACCATGCGCACGCACTCGCTCGTGAGCACGATGCCCGGCTGCGTCTTGCAGCACTCGGCGCGGCGGGCCTCTTGGCGCGTGCTCATCGCCTCGCACAGGCGCACCGCCAGCGGCTCGGGCGCGCCCGCGTCGAGCGGGTAGACGGGCTTCACCTCCTCGTCGGTCGCCGCGGCCGCGTCCGCGCCCTCACCCACGCCTGCCTCGGAGGCGCTCGCGGCCCCGCTCTCGGCGGACGCGTCCACCGGCGCGGGCGGCTCGCTCTTGGGGCAGCCGAGGAGGGCGACGCCCCCGAGCAAGAGCGCGAGCGCGGAGCCGCGACGGCGAGTGTTCTTCTCCACGATGCGAGCCTAACGCGGGAGGCCCGCGGGTGGATCGCCGCGGAGCACCATTCGTCCTCGGTGGTGCGCCGCCTGGGGTAACCTCCGGGGCATGAGGCTCCGCTCGCCAACCACCCTCGCCCTCGCCGCCCTCGTCGCCCTCGTCGGCGGGTGCTTCAGGAGCTCCCCCGACGCGACCGACGAGGCGAAGCAGAAGGCCCGCGCCGCCTGCGAGCGCGATCCCGAGTACGCCGCGGAGCCCGCGCAGCGGGCGGCGAGCGCGCTCGAGGCCTACTGCGCGAAGGCCCCGTGCCCCGGCAAGGAGAAGCTCGCCGCGGTGTGCGCGTTCAAGACCAAGGGGAGGCCGCAGTCCCCGCCCATCTACGAGCTGATGACCACCATCGCGCGCGGCGACACGGAGCGCGAGGACACACTCTGCAAGACCGTGCGCGCGTCGAACGCGATCGCCTCGTTCGATCAGCTCGACCTCTACTGCTCGAACGGCAAGCGCTGCATGACGTGCGGCGGGAGCAACCGCTGAGGCGCGTGCGCGCGCCTAGAAGCGGAGCGTGAGCTCCACCCGTGCCCCCGAGAAGGCGGGGAACAGACGGCAAATGCCGCTCACGCACCGCAGGCCGCCGCGCTGCTGCCCTACGAAGAAGCGCACGTTGTTCTCCGACGTGAAGCGCCAGAGCACGCTGCCGTTGTTGTAGATGCCGGGGAAGCCGTCTTGCGTGGTGTACTCGAACCCGTGGGTGATGACCCACTTGGGCGCGACCTTGAGCGCGGTGTAGTGCTCGCCCTGCACCCACTTGGCCTCGGTGAAGACCTCGTTGCCCGCGGCGTCGAGCGTGGTGTGCTGGTTCTCGCTGTCTTGCAGACGCAGGCGGTGGCGACCGGCGAACTCGATGGAGTACGGCCCGCTCAGGTATTTGGTGAGCGTGTACTGCGCCGCGCGCTCTTTGTAGAAGGGCTCGCCGTTGGCGCGCACGTCGTTGCGCACGGTCGCGTTCGCGAAGAAGAACGAGCGGTTCGAGTCGAACCGGAGCTCCATGCCGGTGAGCAGATCGGTGACGTAGTTGGTCGTGTCTTCGACCGACTGCCGACGGCCGAGCTCGTCGCAGCTCCCGCCGCCCGACTCGCTCTTGGTCACCGTGTAGCCGAAGGCGGTGTAGAGCAGCACGTTCTGGTTGATGCGCACGTCGACGCGGTCGCGCGCCCCGTTCACGCACGCGTTGAAGAAGTTGAACATGCTGTCGTTGATGATCGGCTCGGCCGTGGGGACCGCCGAGTACGCGACGTTCGCGAACGCCGAGGCCTTCGTGACGTTCACGGAGCCAGCGACGTTGAAGTAGTTGCGGTAGCTCTTCACCTCGAGCGTGTTGGTGAACGCCCCCTTGTTGGCGGAGAGCGAGCCGTAGAGCGCGTTGCCGTTCAGCCCCTTCTCGCGCCCCGACTCTCCCTCGCGGCGCTGGATGGCGGCCTCGAGGTAGAGGTTGCCCGAGCCGAGCAGCGAGGGGATCTCCAGGGTCTGGCTGGCGTTCAGCACGCTCGGCGACGCGAGCGTGGGCGAGAGGCTCTTCGGCAGCGACGTGAGCCACGCGGCGGTGTCCTTCTCGTCGCACGTCCCGAACGGGCGATCGAAGGTGCCGTCGATGACGTTGCCCTGGTCGTCGTAGCGGTACGGCGCGCAGCGGGTGAACTGCGCGACGTTGGTCGAGAGCACGACGGGCAGGCCGCGCCCGAGGAGGATCTGGCCGCCGATCACGCGATCGGAGCCGAACAGCGGCGCGCGCGGATCGTTCGCGAGGGGCTTCGGCAGGAAGAGCGCCCGGCCGGTGGGCTCGTCCACGCGCGACGGGTTCAGCAGACCGGCGACGACCGTGACGCTGGCGGGGTCCTTCTGGAGCACGACCTTGCCGCCGAACGCGGTCGTGTCGATGCCGAGCTCGTCGACCTTGCGGAGCGAGAGCACGAGGCCGCGGCCGAACTGCGTGTACGAGTCCCCGGCCGTGAGCTCGAGGCCGGGCATCTTGTAGGACGCGTACAGCTTCGCCGGGTAGAGCGAGTCGCGGTAGCGGCTGGCGCCATCGACCTGGAACTGGCGGAGCACCTTCGGGGCGATGTCCCCGTCCTCCGGGCGCAGCGCGTAGAGCGCGGAGTCGAGGCGCGCGCCCGCCGTGAACTTGCCCCAGTTGAGCACCAGGTTCAGGCGGTTGAGCCACGCGAAGTAGCCCTGGTTCTTGGAGTCCTCGCCCTCACGCGCCGCGAAGCGCTGGGACACGATGGAGGTCTCGGTGACGTCGAGCTTCAGCTGGCGGCCGAGCACGACCGGCAGGTCGACCGCGCCCGCCGACCCCGACCACGCGAGGCCCGCGAGGGCGCCGAGCGCCCCCAAGGCTCTCGCGAACGCGCGCTTGGGCGCCGTGGACCGCTCGCTCACGGCGGCATCCTCGCACAAACAGGGCGCGTGCTGCGCTACTTCGCGAGCAGCTTGTCGACTTCGGCCGCCAGGACCTCTTCGTCGCCGGGGTTGTACCCCTCGCGCACCTGCGCGACGTTGCCGGTCTTGTCGATGAGGATGGTCAGCGGGCCGCTCTTCTTGGGGTTGTAGAGCGCGCAAATGGCCGAGTCCTCGTCCAGGAGCACGGGGAAATTCAAGTTGTTGCGCTGGGCGAAGGGCTTGACCTGCGCCACGGTCTCGGGGCCATCCATCGACACGGCGAGGACGATGAGCCCCTGCGCCTTCTTGTCGTCCTGCATCTTCCGGAGGTGCGGGAACTCCGCGAGGCACGGCTCGCAGTACGTGGACCAGAAGTTCAGCAGGATGGTGCCCTTGCCGAGGTACTGCGAGAGGCGCACGGTGTTGCCGTCCATGTCGCGCGTGGTGAAGTCTTGGGCGTGCGCGCCCGCCTTCATGCCACCGGCTGGCGCGGCCACGCCGCCGGCCGCGGTGGGTTGTCCGGGTTGCGCGGCTTCACAGCCAAACAGCGCCGTCGCCGCGAGGGCAACGACGCTGAGGGCACGCGAAGCCGAACCAAAAAGGTCAGCTTTATTCTGCACAGGGGATGTCTTACTTGGCGGGGGTGTAGCCGTCGAGGAACTTGAGCCAGCCGTCGAGCTCCGAGCGCACGCCCTCGGCGGTGCCGGCGCCGCCGGTGCTGGCGAAGAGGATCTCCATCGTGCGCGCGTCCAGGTCGGCGTTCCACGGGATGGCGGCCGCGTCGAAGAAGACGCCAAAGTTCGTGTTGTTGGGGTCGAGCACGTGGCTGTAGTCCGACGGGTACGCCGTGAGCCACTTGTCGAGGTCGCTCTGGGTGGCGGCGGAGCCCTGCTTGGCGCTCTCGACGAGGGCGGTGAGCCAGGCCACCTTCTTCCCCTTCAGCTCGCTCGCCAGCGTGGCCGCGGCCTTCGCCTCGGCGTTGCACGGGCCACACCACACGGCCGCAGCCTGGATGTGGATGAGGCGGTAGTTCTTGGTCTGGGGGTCGTAGTAGTCGGCGAGCGAGACCTGCTGGAGGCCCTGCGACTTGTCGCCCTTCGGGAACCCATAGAACTTGAAGTTCTTCATGATGTTGCCCGGGGTGCCGACCTTGCCCGTCTTGGCGCTGTGGGTCGACGCCTTCGTGCCGATGTTCGCGGTGGGGTACGCGACGCCGTCCGGGTTGGTCTCCTTGCCAACGGGCGTGCCGGTGCCGTCACCGGTGAGGCCCTTGTCCTGCTCGGGGCCCGTGGTGCCGGAGCCGGTGGTCGTCGACGAGCACGCGACGGCGAAGAGGGCGAAGAGGACTGCTGAAACTCCGACAAATCGCATGGGACACCTCTGTTGACTGTGTGCTAGCACACCGGCGGCTCACCGTACCCCCAAACCGTGTTTCGTCAAGACCCATTGGCCCCGGGGGCTCGCGCGGCGTAGCGTGTGCTGCGCGCGCCGTCGGCCCGTACGCCGCCCCTTCGCTTCGGTTTCGTCCGCTCTCTTCTTTTCCGTGCTGCGAGGCTCCATGATCCCCACGTCCGCCCGTCTCCGGTCCCCGTCCCCGCTCGCGTTCGCGCTCACCTTCACCACCGGCGCGCTCTTCGCGGGGCTCGGGGTCCTCGGCAGCGGGTGCTCGTCGACGGTCGCCGACCCCGGCCCCGCGGGGCCCGCGGCGTGCGACTCCACCAAGTGCGCGCCCGGCAACGAGTGCATCGCCGTCGGCGGCGAGACCAAGTGCCGCAAGACCTGCAGCTCCAACGCCGATCCGGCGAAGGCCTGCCCGTTCGGCTTCGCGTGCACCGCGCTCACGCCCCAAGAGGCGGAGTGCAAGGGGCCGCAGTGCATCTGCACCGAGCTCGCCGTGAAGCTCGAGAAGAAGGACAAGGGCCAGTGGGGCGCCGCCTGCAACCCGGCGGACGGCATCGCCGCCAACAAGGCGTGCGACGCGGCGCAGAAGTTCCAGTGCTACGCGCAGAACCCGGTCGACGGCGCGGCCTACTGCACGCGCGCCTGCGAGAAGGACGCGGAGTGTGGCGCCGGCTTCTTCTGCGGCTCCGTCAATGACTCGCCCAGCGCCGAGGCCGACAAGCGCACCGGCACCGGCACCATCAAGATCTGCCAGAAGCGCGCGTACGGCTCGCCGTGCGAGTCCACGGTGGACTGCGGCGCCGGCCTGCGCTGCTTCTCGGACGACAAGAACCAGAAGTTCTGCACCAACACCTGCGCGGACGACAACAACTGCGCGGTCGACGCGTTCTGCGGCGACGGCCTCTGCTACCCGAACGCCCGGGTCGTGGTGGGCGACGGCACGCTCTGCTCGCCCTGCCGCTCTGACCTCGACTGCGCGGCCGGCAAGGGCGTGTGTGGGTCCAACGCCTACACGACCGAGCGCTTCTGCACGGTTCCCTCGCCCTCGTCGTGCAAGACCCAGGGCGACTGCCCGAAGGTGCCGGTGGGCGTGAGCGGCGGCGGATGCACGACGCAGGCGTTCGACGACATCCCCGCCGGGCACTGCGTGGGCCTCTTCAAGCTTGGCTCGAGCAACCTGCCGGGCTGCTGGACGCGCACGCGCAAGAAGTAGCGCCCCGCCCCCCCACAGCAGGCCGCGAGCGGGTAGCGTGGGGCCATGGCACGCACGTACGATCTGGTCCTCTTTGGGGCGACGGGGTTCACGGGGAAGCTCGTCGCCGAGTACCTCGCCAAGCACGCGACGGGGCTCGCGTGGGCGGTCGCGGGCCGCAGCGAGGCGAAGCTGCGCGAGGTGCTCGACGGCCTCCACGGCGGGGGCAAGGGCGTCGGGCTGCTCGTGGCCGACGCCTCCGACGCCGAGTCCCTGAAGGGCGTCGTGACCGCCGCGCGCGTCGTCGCCACCACGGTGGGCCCATACGCGAAGGTGGGGCACGGGCTCGCGCGGGCGGCCGCGGAGCACGGCACGCACTACTGCGACATCACGGGCGAGGTGCCCTTCGTCCGCCGGAGCATCGACGACAACCACGCGAGGGCCCGCGAGACCGGCGCCCGGCTCGTGCACTGCTGCGGGTTCGACTCGATCCCCTCCGACCTCGGCGTGCTCCTGCTGGCCGATCGCGCGCGCGAGCTCGGCGCCACGCTCGAGGCGACGCGCCTCGTGGTGCTGAAGGCGAAGGGCGGCTTCAGCGGCGGCACCGCGGCGAGCATGATGAACCTGATGCGCGAGGCAGAGCGCGACCGCGGCCTCCGCCGGCTGCTCCGCGACCCCTACTCGCTCACGCCCGATCCGGCGTCGGAGCTCCAGGTCGACGGCCCCGATCCCGTGCGCGTGCGGTGGGACGACGACGCCAAGGTGTGGACCGGGCCGTTCATCATGGCGGCGATCAACACGCGGGTCGTGCGGCGCTCGAACGCGCTGCTCGGCCACCGCTACGGGCGGGCCTTCGGGTACGAGGAGACCATGAGCTTCTCGCGCGGGCCGCGGGGCCTCGCGACGGCCAGCGCGTTCGTCGCGGGGCTCGGGGCGACCCTCCTCGTCGCGTCGAAGGAGCCCACCCGCGCGGTGCTCGAGCGCTTCCTCCCCAAGCCCGGCGACGGCCCCTCGAAGGCGGCGCGGGATGGCGGGTTCTTCCGCGTCGCGCTCTACTCGCGCGCGTCGAGCGGCGCGCGGCTCGAGGCCCGCGTGGAGGGCACGAGCGACCCGGGGTACGGCGAGACCGCGAAGATGCTCTCCGAGTCGGCCCTCGCGCTCGTCGAGGGCGCGTTCGCGAGCGACGAGGGGGGCGTGCTCACGCCAGCCGTCGCGCTCGGGCAGGGCCTCATCACCCGGCTGCGCGCGGCGGGCATGACCTTCGAGCTCAAGGCTGGCCGCTAGACGGCGTCGGGCGGGTCGCTCGCGACCGCGGGCGCGT
>CAZHGG010000070.1:0-12825 GCA_964531755.1 uncultured Polyangiaceae bacterium | reverse complement strand
GCCCGCGGCGCACCCCCAGCGCTTGGAGGTCGCACCGCTCGAAGCCGCCGGCGGCGCCGGCTTGGTCGGGGCGCACCAGAGGGTCTCGCTCTCGCACGGCGGCCCCCCCGGACAGCCCGGCCGCTGCTTGCGCTCGACGACGCAGGTGCCTGGGTTCCCGTTGCGGCACGCGCAGGCCGTCCCCTCCTTCTTGCACTCGAGCCGGCACCCCTCCGGGTCGGGCGACGGCACGTCGGCCGAGGCGGGGGACGCGAGCGGGATCGCCAGCGCGGCGACGGCGAGCGCCACGACCCGAGAGAGACGGGCTCGCGTCATCGCGCGGCCTACGCGGACCGACGGCGGCGGAGGCGCCCGACCACGAGCCCCAGCGCGCCGAGCCCTGCGAAGAGCGCGCCGCCGGACGAGGCGTCGCCGCTCGCCGTGGCGCAGTTGCTCCGTGAGGCGACCGACGAGCCCGAGCCCGAGCCACCGCCCGCCTCGCTGCGCGGCGCCTGCCCGACGACCTCGCAGCCGTCGTAGACGGGGCAGATGGGCTCGTTCAGCTCGCGCGTGACCTGCCGCGTGGTGCCGAGCTGGCTCTGGTCGGCCGAGGCGGCGAGCACGAGGTCCTCGGTGAGCGCGGCGTGGGCGAGGTCGGCGCGAAGGCGGGTCGTGCGCAGCTCGGCCCCGGGGACGAGGCGCCCGAGCAGCACGCCGAGGTCCTCGTCGCGCACCTCGGCCGCGGTCTTCGCTGGCTTCCCCTCGGAGGCGGGGATGGGCGCGTAGTCGGCGTCGGCCGTCGTGCCAGGCTGCGGACCACCGGGGCCGCCGGGACCGCCGAAGAACCCGGTGCGGATGGCGTTGTCGAGCTGCTGGAGCGGCAGGCTGACGCTGGTCTCGAGCTCCCACCCACGCCCGCCCGACGCCGCGGTCTTCTGAGCGCGTAGCTCCTTGAAATTACTTGCGTTCTTGACCCAGTCCCAGGCGAGCTCGTCGGCCTTGATCGTGAACTGGGGGAAGTTCGTGGGCTCGTAGCGACCCTGGCCGAGCACCCAGAGCGAGATGCCCACCGTGGCGCCGGTGCCGGCCGCCACCATGCGGAGCGGCAGCGTCACGGACGAGCCCGGGGTGGTCACGCGGACGGGGCGCATCGACTTCACGGTGGCCCCGGGACGCAGCTTCATGGCGAGGAAGTTGAAGTGCTCCGTGACGTAGGCGGCGACCACCGGCTTCACGTCGTTCGGGAGGGCGAAGCCGTTGGCCTGAAGCCAGTCGTTCAGCGCCTGCGGGTTGGTCGCCTGGAGCTGCACGGTCTCGTAGGGGCCCACGACCTCCGACTTCGTCACGGTCACGCCCCCGCCGCTGCTGTCGCCCCCGGCGGCCGACGGGGCCGCGGCGTTCTTCCCGAAGGCGTCGCAGTCGGGAGGCGGGGGGCAGTTGCGCGGCGGCGCGACCACGGCCACCTGGGTCATCGCGTCGAGGGCGGAGAACACCACGTCGGCCGAGAGGCCTACCTGCGCCTCGCCCGTGATCGGGAGGACCCACGCGAACGACTCGGGCGCGCCCTGGTAGCGGATCTGATCGTAGAGGGTGGACTGCCCCTGCGCCACCGAGAGGATCATGCGGTGGTCGGTGACGACCGTGTTGTTCTCGGGCGGGACGAAGCAGCCGCCGCACGCCTCCGCGGGGCGCGCATAAAGCAGGGTCGAGGCGAACGCCGAGCCGAGGGTGAGCGAGGCGAGGAGGGCGATCCGGGTGCGGTTCATGCCCGAAACGGTAGCACCGCCGCGGAGGGGCGCCGCTACTACTCAGCCTTTGGGTGGGACGCTGTAGGCTCGCGGCTCATGCGCGTCGTCGTCGACACCAACGTGCTCGTCTCGGCGCTGCTGCGCCCGGACAGCGTGCCGGCCCGGGCGGTCGCGGGCCTCGTCGCGCGGCGCGCCGTCTTCTTGTATGATGCACGCATCGTCGAGGAGTACCGGGCGGTGCTCGCGCGGCCCAAGTTCGGGGCGATCGGCGCCGAGGCGCGGGCGGGGCTGCTGGGGGCGCTCCTGGGCGGGCCCCCCGTCGCCCACGTGCCGGCGTGGGCGGGCCCGCTGCTCGACCCCGACGACCGCATGTTCGTCGAGGTCGCGCTCGCCGGCCGCGCCGACGCCCTGGTCACCGGCAACCTGCGCGACTACCCCCGCGACCTCGGGTTCGAGGTGCTCCCGCCCGCGACTCTCCTCGCGGACCTCGAGGCCGGCCGCTGACTACTGGGCCGTCACGATGGCGCGGACGAGCGCGTCGTATTCGTCTTTCATGGGCAGCTCGTGGTCGACGACGAGGCGGCGGCGCTCGCTGGCGGTGGCCTCGCCGCTGCGCGGATCGACGCCGGGCTCGGCGACCGACACCCACCGGACCGCGGTGCCGCGCCGCTGCCACGCGGGCACGTCGTTGAAGTTCAGGCCGTGCCGGAAGAGCAGCTCGTTGCGGTCGGCGACCGAGGCGCCGCGCAGGCGCTGGGTCGCCGCGTGGTCGTCGAGCCCCTGCCCACGGAGCAGCCAGTAGGCGTGCCCGTTCAGCGCGTTGCGGGCCGCGTCCTCCTGGCGCCACCGGAAGTAGTCGACCACATCCTCGTCGCGCGGCAGCTGCGAGATGCGCGCGTCGAAGGCGCCGAGCGCGCCGAGCTCGAGCGAGAACTTCGCGCTGGCCTCGCCCGCGAGCACACTGAGCAGCTTGCGGAGCTTGCGCCCGAAGAGCGCCTCGTCGCGGCGGAGCAGGAGCGACAGCTCGTCGCTCTGCGTGTAGCCGTAGAGCACCGAGAAGCCGGTCGCGGTCGCGAGGTGCACCAGGGTCGCGACCATGCAGTCGCGGAACCGCAGATCGTACGGCGCGTCGAGCTTCTGCGCGACCCGCGTGAGGTGGGAGAACGACCGCCCGTCGATGCGCGCGACCATGTGCACGCCGGGGAGCACGTTGTGGTCGTGGGCGGTCTCGAAGACCCGCATGCGGCGGTCGAGGTCGGTGAACTTCATGGGCGGCGGTCGGGCGAGCGCGCTCGGCGCGCGGTCACTTGAACTTCGAGTGGCACTCCTTGCACGTGGCCTTCATCTCGCCGAGCGCGGCGCCGGCGGCCTTCGCGTCCTTGGCGGACGAGGCCGCCCCGAGGGCCTTGGCCTTCTCGTTGAGCTTCATCGCGAGCGCGTCGAACTCGGGGCCCTTGGAGAAGTCCTTGATCTTCAGGCTGGTGACCTGGATGCGCTCCGCGACGGCAGAGAACGCCGTGTAGTCGGCGTCGGTGTAGCTCGCCGCGCCGATCTTGCCCCACTGCGGATCGGCGATGGTCGACTGGTTGTCCATCACCGCGTCGAGGGACGTGAGCTTCGGGATGTCGGCCAGCGGCGTCGACAGCTTGGGCGCGCACCCCAGGACCCCGCAGGCGGCGAGGGCGGCGAGCGCGAGGGGCGCGAGGGGCGCGAGGGCGAAGACGGAGGGCGAGGGCTTCATGGACATCCACCAGGCGTATCACCCTTCCGGGCGGCGCGGGCGCCCGGGGCGCGCCGCCTGCGCAGCTCATCCCGCGAGCGGCGCGCCGGCGAGCGTGAGCGCCTTGGGCTCCACGCGGAACGTGACGGGCGCGCGGCCTGGCGCCTCGCCGTCGAGGTCGAGCCACGCCGTGCCGCGGAGACACGTGACGCGCACCTCCGCGCCGCGCGCGCGGAGGGCGCCGGGCACGCGCTCGAGGGTGCCGCGGTAGAGAGCGGGGAGCCGCGCGAGCTGCCGTGGGAGGCGCGCGTGCGGCACGACGACGACGTCGAGCGCGCCGTCGTCGAGCGCGGCGTGTGGGCAGAAGTGCATCCCACCGCCCGCGTAGCGCCCGTTGCCGACCGCGATCACGGTCACGTCGAGCTCGCCGAGCAGGGCGCCGTCGACCTCCACGCGCGCGCGCGCCGGCTCGTACCGCGCGGTCGCGCGCAGGGTCCCGAGGAGGAAAGAGGCCGTCCCACCGAGCGCCTTGCTCGAGGTGTTGACGAGCCGATCGACGAGGCCGCTCATCCCACACGACGCGAGGTTCAAGAACCACCGGGTGCGCTCCGCGCCGCCGTCGTCGACGAACGTCGCGTGGCCGAGATCGACGCGGCGCGCAGGGCGCTCCGCGATGGCCACGAGGGCGCCCATGAGATCACCGACGCCCAGCGTGCGGCGAACATCGCCGCCGGTGCCGACGGGGAGCACCCCAAAGAGCACGTCGGGGCGCCCGGCCTCCATGAGCCCGTTGACCACCTCGTGGTGCGTGCCGTCGCCGCCGAGGGAGAGCACGCGCGCCGCCCCGCCGAGCGCCGCCTCGCGCGCGCGCGCCGCCCCGCCGCCTGCCTCCGTGGTCTGGACGAGCTCCACGGCCCCGAGGCGGGCCTCGACGGCCCGACGGAGCCCAGCGAGATCGCGGCCGACGCGCCCTCCGGCCGCCCAGGGGTTGACGACGACGACCGTCCGGCTCACGGCTCGCCCTCCGGCCGCGGCGACGTCGCACGCTGGAGGCGGAGCTCCGCGTAGCCGCGCACGAGCGTGCCGAACCAGCGATCGGTGTGCGGGAAATATCCGGCGAAATTGCCGTGAACGCGCGCGTGGTGCGCGTCGTGGTGCACGGCCCCGTCGCTGCCCGGGAAGAGCTTCGAGGGCGACCACGGCAGGGCATACCCCGAGTGGCCCTCCGCGGCCTCCCACTGGCGGAGCACGATCCAAGCCCACGCCGTGAACACGTGCGCGCCGAGGAGCGCGGGCCCGGCGAGCGTGAGCAGGCCGGTCGCGACGTACTCGAGCGGATGCATGTAGTGTCCCGTGATCGCCCGCGGCGTGACGATGCGGTGGTGGACGCCGTGGACCTTCTTGAACAGCCAGCGCGTGTGCAGCGCGCGGTGCATCCAGTAGTAGAGGAAGTCGTCGAGCGCCGCGAAGGCGAAGAGCTCCGCCACGACGACCCACGGCGCGGGGAGCGGCCCCATGGCCACGCGGCCCGGGCGCAGCCACGGCCACGCGGCGGTGATGAGCGTGACGAGGAGCGCGTTGTTCACGAGCCACCGGCCGATCGAGGGGCCGACGAGCTGCTGGGCGCGCGGTCTGCGGGTCTGGATGCGGTACCGGCGCGCCCACGCCGGATCGCGCCACGCGAGGAGCGTGAGGGGCGCGGCGAACGCGGCGAACGCGCCCATGCTCACGAGCTGCCCGCCGACGGCGAGCGCGCGAAAGAGCGGATCGTCCCACTGGCCGTCCCACGGCGTGGTCACGCGCGCCTCCAGGGAGCGACGCTCATCGCGCGCGCACCGTGGCGTTGACGCGGAGCACGACCTCGGCGGTCTCGTTCACGGCGCGCGGGCTCACGGAGGGCTGGACGCCGAAGTACCCGAACGCGCGCAGCTCGTTGGTCGCGGTGCCGGTGGCCCCCGCGAGGGGCGCGCCCGCGGGGTGGGCGTACCGCTCCGCGCCCTCGGCCGCGAGCCCGTAGGTGGCCTCCGCGAAGCGGCGCGCGGGCGACGCGACGTGGCACGTGGCGCAGTCGATCGTGTCGGGAGAGTGCGCCGTGGGGTTCTCGATGCGGAGCGCGTGTTTGTACGCGACGAGGCGCGCGGCGGGGCTCGCGGCCTCGAGCGCGGTCGGATCGAGCAGGAGGCGGAGATCGTCCTCGGCCGGCGACGCGGGGTACGTCGCCGCGCGCTCGAACGTGCGCCCCTTGAGGTCGAGGTTTTGAAAGGTCTGCTCTTTTACGCCGATGAGCGGGATGGTCATCGGGCGCAGCGCGCCGCCCTCCACCTCGAAGCCCCCGAAGCGCCACGCCTGCCCGACCTGCTCGAGGGCCATGAAGGTGATCCGCGTGAGGTTCTCGCGGCCGGCGTGGGCGAGGAGCAGCGAGCGCGCGCCGCGCGCGAACGCCCCCTCGACGCCCTCGCGCGCGAGCGCGGGGTGCACGCCCACGGGCCCGTCGGGGCCGACACCCGAGGCGCGGAGGAGCTCGACGAGCGCCGCCAGCACGTCGGCGAGCTCGACGCGCGAGAGCGCGTAGAAGAGGTGGAGCGCCGTGTCCGCGGCGGTGAGGGCCTGCGTTCCGACCTGCGGCACGACCGGCTGGAGCACCAGCCGGAGCTGGTTCTTGCATGACGCCTCGTCGGCGACGCCGAGGCCCGGGAAGCACGGGTCCAGCCGTACCGCGACCACGCGGAACAGGTGGTAGCTCTCCAGGTTGGGCGTGAGCAGGTCGAGCGGCGGGAGCGCGCCGTAGAGGTCCGCGGGCAGGAGGGGACCGCGCGCGCCCGCCGACGCCGCTCCGAGCAGCGACGTGCGCTGCGCCTGCGGGGGCAGCGGGTACAAGAACGAGACATCGTGGACGCCGACCTCGGCCGTGAGCGCGCGCGGGGGCGTCGGGGCGGGAGCGGCCGCCGTGGAGCACGCGATCGCGGGCACGGAGGTCGCGACGACGGCGGCGACGAGCGTGGCGACGCCTCTCATGGGCATGAGCGTACGCCATCGCGGAACACGCGTCGCGGGCTCGCCCGCTCAGGCGAGCGCGACGGGCTCGGTCTTCGACTCGATCACCTCGCGCCAGAGCTCGTAGACGCCGGGGCCGGCGCCGAGGTCGGCCAAGATGGCGAAGATGCCCCACTGCAGGCGGTTCAGGAAGAGCCACTCGGGCGGCATCGCCATGCGGAATTTGTTGGGGTTTCGGAAGAGCAGGACGTCGTAGGTCTCGCGCACGAACTCGCCGGTGAAGCGGAAGTCGCGCTCGCGCATGGGCCGGTAGAGCACGCCCATCGCCTCCCACTGGGCGTCCCAGTCGAAGCGCTTGTCGTCCATCGACGCGAAGCCCGCCGCGCACAGCGCCTCGGGGAACGCGGCGCGGTCGCGGTCGGTCACGGCGCGCGCGAGCCTCTTCCACCGGTCGATGAAGTCGACGTCGAACGCGCGCGCGCAGCCGAAGTCGAGGAACGTGACCGTGTCGTCGCCGAAGAGGTAGTTGCCCGGGTGCGGATCGGCGTTGAAGAGGCCGTGCTGGAACAGGGGCCGGAAGCAGCCCTCGTAGACGCGGGCGCCGGCGCGATCGCGTTCTTCTTGGGTGGACGCGTCCACGAGCTGCTGGAAGCGGCGCCCCGGGGCGTGCTCGCTCGTGAGCACCCGGCGTGTGGTGCGCTCGTCGATCACGCGCGGCACGTGCGCGCCCGGCACGCGCGCGAGCGCCTCGGCGAAGACCCGCTGGTTGCGGGCCTCCACGCGGTAGTCGCACTCTTCGAGCAGGCGGGCGCGCAGCTCGGCGGCGAGGGCGGCGCCGTCGGCCCTCGTGCCGACGGTCGAGAGCGTGGCGAGCGCCCCGACCGTCGAGAGATCGCTCCGGATGACGTCCTCGATGCCTGGATACTGCACCTTCACGACGACGTCGGCGCCGGCGTGCCGCGCGCGGTGCACCTGCCCGATGGACGCGGCAGCGAAGGCGGCGGGCTCGAACGACTCGAAGACCTCGTGGGGCGGCGCGCCGAGCTCGCGCTCGATCGCCTCGGCGACGCGCTCGTACTCGAGCGCGACCGTGCTCGCCTGGAGGCTCGACAGCACCCGCTGCGCCGCGGGCGGCATCGAGCCTGGCAGGTAGCTCGCCATCTGCCCGATCTTCATGGCGAGCCCCTTGAGCGCGCCCATCTGCGCCACGAGCTCCTCCGCGCGGGCGACGGCGGCGCCCTCGTCCTCGTCGGCGGACGCGATGCCGAGGTTGGCCTTCGCGGCCGCGACGCCGAGCCGCGCCGCGAGCCGCGCGGTCACCCAGGTGCGCTCGCGGAAGCCCTGAGGCAGCGCGGAGAGGAGCGGCTTCTTCATGCCGTGCTCCCACCGGTCGCGTGGCATGGGCACGCCGCTCGCCGGCGGCTCGCTTGGACGTTCATGCGGCGGGATGGTGGGGCGCGCGCGCGCCGGCGGCAAGGGCCCGACGGCGGGCGGCCTGTGCGCGAGTGGGGTAGGCTGGGCCGCGGGCGGGGGCGACCAGAGAGTACGACGGAGAAGAGAAGCATGCTCGACAGGGTCTTGCGGAACGGGCGCATCATCGACGGCACCGGCGCGGAGGGGCGCGTGGGCGACGTCGGCATGAAGGGCGGGCGCATCGTCGCCGTCGGAGAGGTGACCGAGCGCGGCCGGGAGGAGCTCGACTGCGAGGGGCTCTTGATCACCCCCGGCTGGGTGGACCTCCACACGCACTACGACGGCCAAGCGACCTGGGATCCCTACCTCTCTCCCTCAGGCTGGCACGGGGTCACGACGGCGATCCTCGGCAACTGCGGCGTGGGGTTCGCCCCGTGCCGGGTCGACGACCGCGACTGGCTCGTGCAGGTGATGGAGGGGGTCGAGGACATCCCGGGGAGCGCGCTCCACGAGGGCATCCGGTGGGACTGGGAGACCTTCCCGGAGTACATCGACGCGCTCGCGCGCCTGCCGTTCGCGCTCGACGTGGGCACGCAGGTGCCCCACGCCGCCGTGCGCGGCTACGTGATGGGCCAGCGCGCGTCGGAGCGCGAAGCGCCCACCACCGCGCAGATCGAGGAGATGTCCCGCCTCGTGGAGGAGGGGCTGCGCGCCGGCGCGCTCGGCTTCACGACGAGCCGCACGCCGCTCCACAAGACGGCCGAGGGCGTCCCCGTGGCCGGCACCTACTCGCCCGTCGAGGAGCTCCTCGGGCTGGCGGGCGCGCTGAAGCGAGCAGGTCACGGCGTCTTCGAGATCGCGCCCGACCACATGATGGCGACCCAGGAGTTTCCCTGGCTGGAGCGCATCGCGCGAGAGACCGGCCGGAACGTGGTGTTCAACCTGAGCCAGACCGACCAGCACCCCACGCTCTGGAGAGAGGGGCTCGCGCTCCTCGAGCGCGCCGCCGCGGAGGGCGTGCCGATCTTCGGCCAGTGCGCCGGGCGCGCGATCGGCATCCTCATGACCTGGCGGGGCACGGCGCACCCGTTCGTGCGCTCGCCCTCGTTCCAGGCGCTCGCGCAGCGGCCCTGGCCCGAGCAGCTCGCCGCGCTGCGCGACCGCGCGCTGCGCGGCAAGCTCGTCTCCGAGCGGCCCGGTGACCTCACGCCCTTCGAGGCGTTCGTGACCCAGACCTTCGCCAAGATGTTCCCCATGGGCACGGCCAACTACGAGCCTTCGCCCGACCAGAGCCTCGCGGCGATGGCGCAGCGCGCGGGGCGCGCGCCGCTCGAGATCGCGTACGACCTCATGATGGAGCGCGACGGCGAGGGCATGTTGTACTTCCCGCTCTTCAATTACAGCGACGGCCACCTCGACCTGCTCCACGAGCTGCACCGGCACCCGCGCACGGTCATGGGCCTCGCCGACGGCGGGGCGCACTGCGGCGCCATCTGCGACGGAGGGATGCCCACGTTCATGCTCGCGTATTGGGCGCGCGATCGCGCCCGTGGCCGGCTGCCGCTCGAGCACGTCGTGAAGCGGCAGACGCGCGACACGGCGGCGTTCTACGGGCTCCACGATCGCGGCGTGATCGCCCCCGGCTACAAGGCCGACCTCAACGTGATCGACTTCGAGCGCCTGGCCCTCCAGGCGCCGAAGCTCGCCTTCGATCTGCCCGCCGGCGGTCGCCGCCTCACTCAAGACGCGGTCGGCTACCGCGCGACGTTCGTGAGCGGCCGGAAGGTCGCGGAGGACGGACGGCCGACCGGCGAGCTGCCCGGCGCGGTGCTCCGGGGCCCCACGGCCGCCCCAAGGGCCTGAGCCTCGGGACCTTCGACTGCAGAGGGCTTGACTAACCATATGCAAAGCCTACACTGACTGGGTCGCGACCACCCCTTGGAGGAGCCGTCCATGACCCAGCAAACGACCAGTGATCACTCCCACGCGGCGGCCCCCGACCACGCCCGCGCCCCTCGGGTCCGCGTCGAGGCGGTGTCGGACCTGCCGACGCGCTTCGGTGACTTCCGCATCTACGTGTTCTCGGCCGAAGGCGAGGCGCGCGAGCACGTCGCGATGGTGCGGGGCGACGTGTGGGGGGCCACGCGCGTGCTCACGCGGCTGCACTCGGAGTGCCTCACCGGCGACATCATGAGCTCGCTCCGCTGCGACTGCCGCGAGCAGCTCGATCGCGGGCTCGAGGTCGTCGGCGCGGCGACCCAGGGCATCGTCCTCTACCTCCGCCAGGAGGGCCGAGGCATCGGCCTCGCCAACAAAATCCGCGCCTACAAGCTGCAGCAGGAGCAGGGACTCGACACGGTCGACGCCAACCTCGCCCTCGGCTTCCCGGACGATCTCCGGGACTACGGCGTGGCCGCGGCGCTCCTGCGCACGCTCGGCGTCCGCTCGGTCGAGCTGCTCACCAACAACCCCGCCAAGGTGCTCGGCCTGCAGCGACACGGCATGACCGTCACGTCCCGCGTGCCTCACGCGATCGCCCCTGGCGAGCTCAACGAGGCCTACCTCGCCACGAAGGCGACCCGCTCGGGCCACCTGCTCCCGCTGCTCGCCCCGCGGGCCGCCGCGAGGAAGCCGTGAGCGCGCCGGGGCCCGCGTTCGAGGTCTTCTTCGACGGAGACTGTCCCCTGTGCCGGCGCGAGATGAACCTTGTGCAAAGAATGGACGCCCACGGGCGCGTCCGCATGACCGACATCGCCTCCCCCTCGTTCGCGCCGCCGGCGGGCCTCACCCGCGAGGCGCTCGCCGCGAGCATCCATGGGCGACGCGCCGACGGGGTCATCGTGCAGGGGGTCGAGGTGTTCCGCGAGGTGTACGCGGCGGTCGGGCTCGGCCGGTGGGTCGCGCTCACGCGGCTCGGACCGATCGCCTGGGCGCTCGACGCCGCCTACGGATGGTTCGCGCGCAATCGCCTCCGGCTCACCGGCCGGTGCACCGACGCGACGTGCACGCTCGACGCGGCGCCGAGGGCGAGCTGATGCGCGCGCTGATCACCGGGGCCACCGGCACGATCGGCCAGCGCCTCTCGGCCTCGCTCGGGCCGGACACGACGCCGCTCCGCCGCGCCGAGAGGCCCGGCGGGGAGGCCGCGGCGTGGGACGGGCTCCACGCGCCCTCGTCGGCCCCGTTCGAGGGCCTCGACGCGGTGTTCCACCTCGCCGGCGAGCCGGTGGCCGAGGGGCGCTGGACGACGGAGAAGAAGCGACGAATCCTCGAGAGCCGAACCCTGGGCACCCGCGCGATCGTGGAGGCCATCGGGCGCACGGCCCGGCGGCCGCGCGTGCTCGTGTGCGCATCGGCGGTGGGCTTCTACGGCGACCGCGGCGACGAGCCGCTCACCGAGGCCTCGCCCGCGGGCGAGGGCTTCCTCTCGGACGTGTGCGTGGCCTGGGAGGAGGAGGCCCTCGAGGCGGAGCGGCGCTTCGGCGTGCGGACCGTCACGCTCAGGATAGGCATCGTCCTCTCGCCGACCGGCGGCGCGCTCGCCCGGCTGCGACCCATCTTTGGCGCGGGCCTCGGGGGCCGCCTCGGCGACGGCCTCGGGTGGATGCCGTGGGTCCACGTCGACGACGTCGTGGGCCTCATGCTCCACGCGGCGACGACGCCCACGCTCCACGGCGCGGTGAACGCGGTGGCGCCCTGCGCGGTCCAGAACGCCGAGTTCACGCGGGCGCTCGGGCGCACCCTCCGCCGCCCCACCTTGCTGCCGGTGCCCACCCTGGCCCTCCGCGTCGCGTTCGGCGAGCTCGCCCAGGTGCTCCTCGCCTCCCAGCGCGTCGCGCCCGAGCGCGCGCTCGCGTCCGGCTTTCGATTCGCCCACGCGCGCCTCGACGGGGCGCTCGCGGACGTGCTCCACAAGGCCGAGGCGCCGAGCGCACGCGCGCCCCTGCTCGCCGAGGGGGCGCGGTGAGGGGAGTGATGAGCGCCTCACGTCGACGCGACACGATCGCCCGCGACCTCCCGCCGATCTCGGGGCTCGCCGCCGCCGAGTGACACCCGTTCGGGCGACTTGCGGCGGGCGCGCGCGGCGCCACGCTGTGACCATGTCCCCGACACCGCACGCCAAGGTCCTGGACGCGCTCGCGAGCACGCACATGCTGGGCGCGCTCCTCGAGCACGTCGCCGCGCTCGGCCCGTACACCCTCCTCGCGCACTGGCAGCAGGGCGAGTTTCATCACGACGTCGTGCTCGAGCTCGAGGCCGCCGACGCGCTTCCCGGCCGCGTGCTCGTGGTCGCGACCAACTGCAACGGCGGCGTGAAGGAGGTGCTGTGTTTTGCGGCCCCGCCCTCGCGGGGCGCGCTGTGGCACTGGCGGTGCCCCGACGAGCCGGCCTTCGAGGGCGCGCTGCCGCCGCTCCTCGGCAGGGCCCTCACGACCCACTGGTTTCCTCCCTGCGAGCTGCTCGCGCCAGACGCGCGCAGCGAGCTCCGCGAAGAGCACCGCGCGCGCCAGCCGGGCGGCGGCTGGGAGCCGAGGCGCTAGCGCCCTCCCTCTCAGCCGACGTCGGCGAGCGTGCTGGTCGCCGCCCACGTGCGAAACGAGCGATCGAGCTCGCTCCACGAGGCGTGCAGCGGGCACGGGCGGCACGCGTCGCACGCGCCCCACCCGAACGCGCAGCGACCTGAGTCCGGCATCTCGCCGAGCGCCTCGAGGACCTCGAGGAAGGAGATCGAGGCGGCAGGGCGCGCGAGCGCGTAGCCCCCGCCGTGGCCGCGCTGCGCGACGAGCAGCCCGCGCTGCGCGAGACGCCGCAGCACCTTCGACAGGTACGGCAGCGGCACGTTCGCGCTCTGCGCGACCGTGGTGGCCGGCGCCGACTCCCCCGGAGGGAGCGAGGCGAGGCGAGACAGGGCGCGCAGCGCGTACACCGCGGTCTGCGTGAGCAGCGCCGCGCGCGCGCCGACCGGCGGCG
>CAZHGG010000069.1:0-12846 GCA_964531755.1 uncultured Polyangiaceae bacterium | reverse complement strand
CGAGCGCCGCGGCGCCGACGAGCGCCTCGCCGCGCCCGAACGAGGGGGCCTTGCCCGCGTCGATCCGCCGGACGGTGTCGGCCACGGCGCGCCACAGCTCGGCGGCCGAGTCGCCCATCGCGCGATCGAGCAGCGGGAGCGCGTCGACCGAGGCGTGCGCGGCGAGCCAGAGCAGATCGCCGATGGCCGCGACGTCGGCCTCCCCGTTCTTCGGCGGGGCCTCGGCGAGCGCGTGCGCGGCGAGCGCGGCGACGAGCGTGCGCTCCGACGCGTCCTCCGGGCCCGCCGCGAGCACGCCGAGCGCGTTCCCGAACGGCGTCGCGCTGTCGTCATGCGTGAGGCCCAGCTCCTCGCGCAGCGCGTCGACCCGCGCGGCGTCGGCGTAGTGCACGCGGCGGCGCTCGGCGGCCTCGAACAGCACGGCGCGCGCCACCTGGGAAATCTCGGAGAGCTTGGGCAGCGCGGCGAGCGCGTCGAACGCGGCCTCGGCCGAGCCACCGCCCGTGTCTCGTGCTTCTCTCGCGCCTGCCATCGCCTTCGCGTCCTCCCGCGTCCGCCGCGTCATACCCCGAACGACCGCGCGAGCACCACTATTCTCTGGGAGCGCGCTCCGCCCCCGACCGGCGCCCGCGAGGGCGCTATTTTCCCGCGCTCGGGCTGTGGGTGACGAGCGAAAACTTGGCCCTCCGGTGCCGGGTTGGATACCGACGAAGGGGGCGGGCGTGAGCCAGGGGGCGAGCGCGCGAGACCGAGACGTCCGAGAGCCGGACAGAGCGAGACAGAGCGAGACAGAGCTAGAGGAGATGCCATGCGCGACCTGGATCGAGTGAGGAACGAGCTGCGTGAGCTCCTGCGAGACGTGTTCGCCGCGAAGGCGTCGGGCGAGGCGTACACGCGCCTGGCTCGGGCCCACGGCTACGTCGACGGGTACATGCGCGCGGTGCTGGATCTCGGCGTGCTGACGAAGGCCGAGCTGCTCGCGCTCGTCACCGAGGAGCGGGCGCGGTCGTCCGGGCCAGCGCTTGGGCCCGCGCGCGACGACGAGCCGCGCGGCGAGCGCGCCGCCTAGCGCGACGCGCCCTCCGACGGGAGCGTCGCGGCGATGTGGCTCCTGCCCACATCGGAGCGCGAGACGACACCGACCGCCCGGGGGAACCCGCGCGGTCGGTGTTCATTTCGCCTCGCGCGCGGCCTCGCGGCCTCGCGGCCTACGGCTGGACGAGCGTGACGTCGCCGACGATGTCCTTCGTCGCCTTGTCGGTCTGGCGCCAGAAATTCAGCACCTTGGTCTCGCCGGCGACGACGCTCGGGAAGAACCCGGCGAACTTGTTCGGCTGGACGAGGGTCTTGAGGTTCCAGGTGCGCCCGCCCGCGGCCTGCGCCGAGGTCGCGACCCGGAGCGTGCCCACGGTCGCGTCCTGGTAGTAGATCGCGATGCCGGAGCCCTGCGTCACGACGAACGAGTCGTCGCCCACGACGTGTTTGCCGTCGGGGAACGGCTTGCCGTCGACGCTCGAGCCGTTGTCCACGATCTCCGGCGCGCTGGCCTTGCCGCCCGAGACCGAGAGGTAGCGGAGCGTCTCGTCGAGGCCGCTCACGTAGGAGACGTGCCACGTGCCGTCGTCGGCGACGCTGAGGTGCGCGCCGATGCCCACGTCGCCCGTGTCCTTCGCGGTCTTCTGGTCACGCGAGCCGGTCTCGCCGTCGAGCAAGAACGTGGTCCACTTGCCGCCGGCCTGCTGCGCGCCGACGAGGTTGCCGTGGACGCGGTCGTAGAAGACGACGCCGAGGCCGTCTTTGGTCTTCGCGAGGCTGACGTAGGCGCCGAACGCGTTCGGGTAGGCCTCCACCGAGTTCGCGTTGATGATCGACACACAGGTGGCCTTGCCCGAGACCGCCACGCACGCCTTGCCCGCGCCGCAGTCGGCCGGGCTGCAGCCCGTGGCGGTGTCGGTGCACGTGCCGGTGTCCTTCACGCAGGTCTGCTTGCCGGTGCACATGCCCACGCGGCACGGCGCGGCCTTGTCGGCGGCGGCGTCTTCGAAGGCCCACGCGCCGCCGTCGGCCGGCGAGGGGGAGCTGGCCCGGGCCACCACCACGTGCGACAGCGCCTTGCCGGCCGTGCCCGGCTCCATCGCGAGGAACGCGACCACCGGCTTGTCGTCGACGAGGATCATCTTCGCGTAGCGCCCGTAGTCGCCGGCGGGCGTGGGCGGCGCCTTGAGCACGTAGCTCGTCCACGCGTCGCCGCGCTTCGTGGCGTACTTCAGCGACTTGTGCGTGGCGTCGTAGTAGACGACGCGCGGCGCGCCGTCCGAGCCGACCTGGATGCTCGTCCAGAGGCCGACGTCGTCGCCGGACTCGGTCTCGCCCTTGCGCCACCCGGTGCGGTCGTGGTCGGGGCAGGTGCCGGCCTCGCGGGCGGGCACGCCGTCGACCGTCTCCCACTGCACCGCCTGCTTGCCCGTGTCGTAGCGGCCCACGACGAGGTCGCCATAGAGGGTGTCGCCGTCGTTCGAGAGGACCGCGTCGTTGTAGCCCGCGACGAAGAGCGTGCCGTCCGGTGCCTTCGCGGCCGAGGTGTACGCGCCCACGATGCCGGGCTTGAGCGCGGCCTCGCACTGCTGCTTGCAGTCGGCGCCGCAGAGCACGCTGTTCTCGCCCGTGGGCGGCGGGTCCTCGCCGCCGCAAGAGCAGCCCTGCGAGGTGGCGGTCACGGCGAGCAGCGACCCGAGCCCGAGCGCCGCGTGGAAGCGGCTGCTCGACGCGCGCGTCCCCGCGCGGCCCGCTAATGGCGCCGGATCCGCCTGCTGCTCGCGCCGCTTGCGGATCGCCAGCAGCGACAGCGCGACGAGCGCCGTCGCGAGGAGGCCGGAGGTCGCGTCCTTGGCGTGGTCGTCGCCGGAGGTCGCGCAGCCGCCGCAGCCACCCGTGGCCGTGCCCAGCGTCGCGTCGCTCTTGCCGCGGATGAGCGCGCTGCTCGAGCGGCCGATGTTGCCCTCTTCGTCGCGGACCTCGACCTCGACGTCGACGCCGGGGGCGGTGGCCGGCAGGACCTGGTCCTTCGCGAGCGGGGCCCACGCCGAGACCGCGCCGTCGCCTACCTTCGTGCGGAACTCGAGCTTGTCGCTCGGGCTCACGAAGTCGTAGGCCGACAGCGTGAAGCCCTTGTCGGTCTCCTCGAGCTTCAGCTCCGGCGGGAGCACGTCGATGCGGAACGGCACGTCCGCGGGCGACGAGTCCTCGGTCTCCGGCTGGCCGACCAGGCGCGAGGTGACGTGGAGCGTGTGGTTGCCCTGGTAGAAGAGGTAATCCTCCTTGACCTTCAGCTCCTTCGCGCGCGTCCACGGGCTCGGGAGCCCCTTGTCGATGGTGTACGAGTACTCGACCGCGTTCTTGCCGTCGTCCAGGCTCGACCCGAGGGCGAGGGTGAGCACCGGCAGGCGCTCACGATCGTAGCCGGCGAAGCTCATCGCGTCGGCGTGGACCTCTTTCGAGACGAGCTTCGCGTGCGTGTCGCTCTCGAGCGTCGCCGTGGGCGCGGCCTTGGACAGCGTCGCGAAGAGGCCGATGAAGTCGTCCGAGCCCTTCGTGAGCTTGCGGATGCCGCCCTCGGGGATGGTGAGCCCGAGGCCGAGGCTCGACAGCGCGCCCGACACGTCGACGGGCGAGATGCCCCCGCCGATCGCCTGGCCGACGAGGCCTGAGAGGATCGACTGGAGGCCCGCGGCGATCGCGGCGGGATCCTCGGTGAGCAGGTCGGAGTTGGTGACCTTCGCGTTCGCGATGGTGAGGTCGCCGATCGAGGGGAGCAGGCCGCCGTTCGGGTTCTTCGGGCTCTTCCCCGTCTGGAGGTTCACGGGGATCTTGATGTCGCCCTCGAACGTGAACGCGCGCACGTAGCGGTCGTACGACCACACGTAGAAGTCGATCGCGAACTTCTTCATGGTGATCGCGAGGAGCGGATCGGTCTTCACGTCCGCGCCCGAGCCGAGCTTGAGCTCCGGGGCGGTCTGCGGGCGCGTGCCGATGGCGAGCGACGCGGCCTTCTGCTCGAACGACAGCTTCTTGATGGAGGGGATGAGCAGGCTGACGAGGCCGCTGTTCAGCTGCTCGAGCTGCTCGGTGCTGACGCCGAGGCAGAGCAGGCCGCTGTTGTACACGCTGCCGAGCGCGTAGTTGAGGAAGCGGCCGGCGAGCGCGATGCCGAGGTGGTGGGGCGGCGTCCCCTGCGGGAACCCGCCGATGTCGTCCTTCGTGAGCTCGTCGGGGATGGGGATGCCCGTCGGGATCTGGATGTCCGCCTTCGGCACGCAGTTCGACTGGGGCTGTGGGATCGCGCCGCCGAGCATGCCCAGCGTGGCGCCGTTCTTCGTGTGGCCCACGTACGGCACGTTGTCGGGATCGAGGCTCGGGAGCGGCTTCATGTCGCCGCCCGCGGCGAGGCCGATGTCGATGCCTCCCGACGCGCCGGGCGAGATGCTCTTCAGCGCGCTGCTCAGGTCCATGTGCCCGTCCATGCCGAGCAGCGTGGGCACGCACTTGTTCGCGTCGGAGTTGTAGACGCACTTCGTGTTGCCGGCGTTGGGCTTCGAGCCCGTGGGGCAGGGCGGGTTCGCGCCGGGCGTGGGCGCGGTGCAGAGCTGGTCGTTCAGGAGGCTCTTCACCTGCGAGTCGAGGCCGCTCTTCAGCTGGCCCACGATCTGGTTCTTGATGAGGCTCGAGTTCGTGATGGCGCTGCAGAGCGCGCTGGCGAACCCGCAGTCGGAGCAGATTTGCACCTGGTCGGCGTTGATCGCGTTCAGGTCGACCACCGCGTTCGCGGCGTCGATCTTCGCGTAGCCATCGCGCGGCGACACGTTCTCGGCCACGATGGGCAGCGTGATGTCGATCGGGAGCGCGTGCGGGCCCACCGCCGGGCGCCCGCCGGAGCAGCCGCCGTCGCCGTAGCCGATGTAGAGCGTGATGCTGAGATCCGGCAGGATCGAGTGGGTGAGCCGCGCGTTCACCGGCGTGTTCTTCAGCACGAGCGGCAGCACGCCGCGCACGCGGAGGGCGTTCGCCTTCACCGCGTCGAGCTTGAAGGTCGACTGCTTGATGTCGACGGTCGCCGTGCAGCGGCCGGTGGTCTCGTCGGGGCCGCCGACGCAGATCGTCGCCCCGAGGTCGTAGCCGAGCGCGAGCGAGTTCGGCCCGATGACCGACTGCGGGATGCCGAACGACATCTGCCCGTTCGGAGCCTTTAGCAGCTGCGTCGCCAGGTCGGGCGCGTTCGTGGCCAAGAAGTCGAGGGCCGGCCGGGTCATTCGGACCGAGCCCGCGTTCTCGATGGTCTTGTCCTTTGGGAATCCTCCGGGGAGGGGGGTGACGCCGCAGCTCTGACAGCCGCTCGAGCACCCGCCGCCGCTGCACGAAGCCACGAGAAGGACGCTCGCCGCGCCCAAAGCCTTACGCCACCATGCACGAACCATGTGTCCTCCGTGGCGTCGCGCCGAGCGCAACGCCTGCCGCCGGTATTCGGTGAGCATGACATTACCTGGTGTGGGCGCTACCGAAAGCATCGATTCGCGCTCGAGGCGCGAAAGGTCGGGCGAATTTGCCATAACGCACTGCGGTGCGCGGGACGCGGAACAGCTCAGCTCGTGGCCTCGGCGAGGTGCACGAGGGCGGCCGCGATGGCGGTCGCGAGCTCGACCTGCGGCGGGCGCTCGGGGCGCTCGAGGACCAAGAAATCGCGGGCGATGACGTCGTACCGCGCGCGGTGCCGGAGGTGCACGACCGCGCGGCCGCCGCCGAGGTCGAGGCGGGGCGCGCCCTCGAGGCTCACTTCGGGCGCCTTCTCGCGGCCGAAGCGGTCGAACACCGCGCACAGCACCGCCCAGGGGACGGCCACCGACTGCCCCTCGTACGTGAGGCAGAGCGGTTCGTCGTCGCCCGCGCCGTCGTCGAGCTCGAGGACCACCCCCGACCTGTCGGCGTCGCCCTGGCCCGAGCCCTCGACCAGCCGGAGCGAGGCGGCCGCGCGCGCCGTCAGTCGCGCCTCGCGTCTTGGCTCGCGTCCGCGCTCGCGTCGGGCGGGCTCGCGTCCACGCTCGCGTCGGGCGGGCTCGCGTCGGGCTTGCTCGCGTCGGCCCCGCCGTCGCGCGTGCTCGCGCCGCTGCAGCCAGGCACGCCCGCGCCGTCGAAGATCTTGGCGCCGCTCGCGGCGAAGGTGGCGGCGAGCCACACCGAGTCCTGGCAGTCGCCCGCCTTCTTGGTCGTGGAGCAGTAGTCGCCCTTGTAGGTGAGCTTTCCGTCCGCGCCGCGCAGGCACTTGCCCTCGCCGTTCGGCGTGCCTTGCGAGAGCACGACGCAGAGCGAGCGGCCGAGGTCGCGGATGATGACCGCGTCGGCTTCTTCGAGGGTCATGTAGCCGCCGAGCGCGCCCGCGGTGAGCCACTTGGGGCACGAGGTGGGGTCCTCGGCGCAGTCGGACTGGAGGCCTTCTTTGCGGAATGATCCTACGCAGTTGCCGTCGTCGCTCAGGGTGACGCCCGACACGGTCACGTCGGACAACGGCAGCACGATGCTGCTCGCGAGGTCGGACGAGAGGAACACGGGCACGTTGAGCTTCTGCTTCTCGGTGGTGCGGAACGTGTCCCCGTCGAAGGCGATCTTGAAGCGCGCCGGCTCGATCGCGATGCCGTTGGCGTCGTAGTTCGCGAAGCAGAAGCCCTGCCCGAGCGGATCGGTGGGGGGCGGCGCGCCGCCGGTGATGAGCTCCTTCGCGTCGCGATCGACGCGGAAGATCCACGAGAAGAGGCCCTTGCCCACCTCGCCGCAGCTCTTCTCCGCGAGGTCGATGTTCAGCGTGACGACCGTGCGCTGGATGAACTCCTGGGCGAGGGCGGCCGGCGCGGCGATGTTGAGGCGCCGGATGCGCAGGTCCTTGATCTTCTTGCCCTTCTGGTCGGCCAGGGGCAAGCAGGTGCTCGCGGAGCCGCAGCGGCCCTCGTCGATGGTGCAGCCGGGCTGCGGGGTGCACTCCTTGCTCGAGTTGTCGCAGTTGGGCTCCGGCAGCTGTCCGGGCTCGACTTGGCACGCGCCGCCCACGGGGGAGGCCCCGTCGCTGCGAAGGTGCGGGTCGTCCTTGCACGAGGCCAGCCCCGAGGCGGAGGCGAGCGCGAGCGCGCCGAGGGAGCCGAGGACGACCGCCGTGAGCGGGCGCACGCCCCGCCGGGGAATGCGGGGCGCGCCCGCGCTCGCGCTCGCGCCCCTCACGAGGCGCTCTGCGAGGCGGGGGCCGGGAGGCTCAGCGAGCCGCCGAAGTCGACCATGCGCCGGAAGCCCTCGACGCGGTCCTCGAGCTCCGAGCGCGTGAGGCGATGCAGCCGCGCCGAGCCGATGTCCTCGACGCAGAACGAGCCCATCGCCGACGCGAAATACATGGCGCGCCGCAGCCCGACGGGCGTGACCTCGCCGTCGCTGGCGAGCGAGCCCATGAGGCCGCCGGCGAAGGAGTCGCCCGCGCCCGTGGGATCGAGCACGGTCTCGAGGGGGTAGGCCGGCGCGAAGAAGACGCCCTCGTCGTCGAACAGGAGCGCGCCGTGCTCGCCGCGCTTGATGATGAGGCGCGAGGGCCCACGCCGCCGGATGTCGGCCGCCGCCTTCAAGATGTTGGAGATGCCCGACAGATCGCGCGCCTCCTCGTCGTTGATGATGAGCAGATCGATGCGCTTGAGGAGCGCGGCGAGCGCGGCCGGTTCGCCGTGGATCCAGAAGTTCATCGTGTCGGCGGCGACCAGCTTCGGCCGGTCGACCTGGTCGAGCACGCTCGACTGGAGCGCCGGGTGGATGTTCCCGAGCAGCACGAACGGCGTGCCCTTGTAGCTCGGGGGGATCTTCGGCTGAAAGTCGGCGAACACGTTGAGCTGCGTGTCGAGCGTCGTGCGGCTCATGAGGTCGTCCGCGTAGCGGCCGTGCCAGCGGAACGTCTTGCCCTTCGCGCGCTCCACGCCCTCGGTGCTGACGCCGCGCCCGCGGAGGTCCGCTAGCGTGTCGTCGCCGAAGTCGTCCCCCACGACGCCGACGATGCGCACCGGCGAGTAGAACGAGGCGGCGAGGGACGAGTAGGTCGCCGCCCCGCCCACGACGTTCTTGAACGAGCCGGAGGGCATCTCGAGGTCGTCGAAGGCGAGCGAACCGACAATCAGAAGCGGGCTTTTCACGTGCGAGTCCTCTTTTGTTATGGACAATCAGACGGTTGCGATACGTGAGCCCCGAAGGGGCGAACTTGGGTCGCTGACTCAGCGCGCGATCGCCCCCCGGCGGAGGAGCGACTCGGCGAGGGGGGCGCGCCGCCGGCGCTGCGCGCGCTCGGCCAAGATGACCCCCGAGAGCTCCTCGAAGGCGCGGGCGAGGTCGTCGTTGACGACCAGGTAGTCGAAGAGGCCGTAGTGCTCGATCTCGCCCTCCGCGACCCGGAAGCGCCGCTGGACGACCTCCTCGGGCTCGCTCGCGCGGCCCCGGAGCCGCCGGAGCAGCTCGTCGAGCGAAGGCGGCAGGATGAACACGGCCGCCACGTCGGGCGCGCGCGCGCGGATCTGGCGCGCGCCCTGGTAGTCGATGTCGAAGATCATGCCGCGGCAGCCCGGCACGCGGCGCGCGCGGTCGATCTCGGCCCGGGAGGTCCCGTAGAGGTTGCCGTGCACCTCCGCCCACTCCATGAAGGCGTCCTGCTCCACGAGGGCCTCGAACGCGTCGCGATCGACGAAGTGGTAGTCGCGACCGGGCAGCTCGGTCGCCCGGGGCGCCCGCGTGGTGTGGGAGACGCTGAAGACGAGCTCCGGGAACTTCTCCTCGAGCATGCGCGTCAGCGTGGTCTTGCCGGCGCCGCTCGGGGAGCACAAAATGAGGAGCAGGAAGTCGTCGGCGTTCGCCATCGTCGTCGCGATGATGCACCCATTGGGCGGGGGAATCCAGGGTCGTCGCGCCGGCGCGGGCGCGGAGGGCGGGGGAGGGCGCGCGGAGGCGCGCCGGGCCTCGCGGCTCAGCCGCCGCGCCTTCGGCGGACGCCTTCCATCACGCGGGCGTACTCGACGTCCCACGTGCTCGTGCCCTCCTTCAGATGGCGCAGCTGCAGGCGCACCTCGGCGTCGAGCTCGGCGTCGTGCGCCATGTGCTTCTTGAAGAAAGGCACCATCTGCCGCCGGAGCTCCACGTCCTCCGCGAAGATCTCGTCCACGTGGCTCGAGTGGTGGAACGACTGCACCACCTGGTCGAGCAGGTAGTCCAGCATCTCGTCGCCCACCTTGATGCCCATGGTCTCGGCGAGCTGGGCCCTCACGCGGTTGAACTCGCTCGCGCCGCGGCCGGTGCGTTCTAGCAAGTCGCGGGTCTTCTGGCCGACCTCGCGCTCGGCGTCGACGTAGGACTTCAGCACGGCCTCCACGTCGGCGATCACCTCGGACGGAGCGGCCGCCTCGATGCTCTCGCTCTTGATGAGCGCGCGCACGCACTCTTGGGCGATGGGGAGGGCCTTCGAGGCGAAGAGGCGCATGGCGCGAAGGGTACGGGGGCTTTCGGCCGCGCGATAGGGGAAAGCGCACGGCGCGCGCGGGCAGGAGCGATTCCTCCGTCAGCCCCGCGTGGGCTTGCGGCGACCCGCAAGCTTCATCTCGCGCATCCCGAGCTGCAGCCGGCGCATGACGGCCTTCTTTTGGCGCTCTTTGTACTTCGCGTGGGAGGCCTCGCCGAGCTCGTTCGAGGCCTCGGTCGCGCGGTCGATGACCTGGAACTCGCACACCACGAAGATGACGGGGCCGAGGTCGGCCGCGGCCGGCGGCGCGTGCTCCATCACGCGGGGTGGCACCCGCACCGGGAGGTCGACCACGGTGTGGATGACCCGGTAGTTCGTGGCCGAGAACACGTTGTCGCTCGGCGTGTACTCCTCGTCACGACCGGCCTGCATCTCCGGCAGCATCGGCCCGAGGTGAGGGCTCTGTGAGCAGTACTTCTTGAAGTGAAAGATGGAGTTGATGCTCTGCCCGGGCAGCACGTAGTTGAAGGGAAAGAGCTTCTTCGTGAGGTACTGGAGCACCGGGAAGATGTCCTCCCTGTCGCGCACCACGATGCGAAAGCGGAGCTTGTCGAAGATCTGCGCCGCCACGGTCTCCTGCTTCGACAGCAGCTTCGTGTAGAGCGAGTCTTTGTTCTTTCGGCCGCCGACCAGCTCGGTGATGGGGAAGCCGCCCGCCAGCATGCCGCCGATCACCCGGTAGACCTTCTCCTCCACCAGGTGGAACACGTCCTGGTCGGAGATCGGCAGCAGAAAGAGCAGCTCCCGGCTGTCCAGGTGGTGGATGATGTGCATGCACTTGAGGATGGAGCAGGCGCAGATCTGCCGGTGCCCCTTCCCGGTGGCGAGCGCGAACAGCTCCTCGACCGAGGCGTTCTCGACCGGCTTCGGGATCGGGTAGTCGAGGTGCCGGCGCAGGTACCCGATGGCCTCGGCGCGGAGGACGCGCATGCGCGCCCGGTCGGAGGGGATCTCCGCCCGAAACTCCTGCGACGCGAGGAACTCGTCGGCCTCGCCAGGGGCGAAGTTCAGCCGGTGCCAGTCGATCACCGAGTCGCCGCGCAAAATGAGCCGCACGGCCTCCAGATCGGCGAGGGTGAACTCCTCGAGGCGCTTGAGCCCTGACATGGTTACGAACCTACCGGCGCCGCCGGCCGCGCGCCAGCGGCGAGCCGAGCGCGGGGCCACGGTCGAGCGCGGGGAAGATCGGGCGGCGGCCTGCGTACAACGTGGCCGAGGCCGCTCAGGCCTTCTCGACCTGCGAGTCGTGCTGGTCGAGGGCCGCCGGGGCCTGACGGTTGAGGGAGAGGGTGCCTACGAAGATCCCGATGGTGAGCGCGAGCACGGCCATGTGGCCAAGGAGCGCGCCAGACCAGCCAGCGATGGCGATGGGGGCGAGCGCGGCGACGTACCAGTGAGTGAGCTTCATTCTTCTCGTTCCTGCTCCGGAGTCCCGAAGAGTGGGGCCAAGGTCACGCCGGTGGTTCCCGCCCGACCACCGACATGTAGGATACCATACGACACCTTGGCGCCGTGGCCAAACTTGTACTGACATCGGTGTCATGGGATCAACGAAAAACGTTCAGTGGTGCTCGCCCATCACGTTTCAGGATCCAGGCCAAGTGGTCGAGATCGCGTTTCTTTCGCCGTTACCGCGGAGTTTGCCGTTTTCTTGACTTCCGCGGCCGGGGGCGGGCGTGGCTCACGCCACACAGCCCCGGGTCCGGGAGGCCGCGCGGGGTGGCCTCGTGTCCAGCCACAACGGAACGCCCGGGTCAAGCGACGCCGGCTGTTCAGGTGATGGCGGCGTGCATCCTGGGCGTCGGCCGCCTCGGTGTGTACGTCGGTGCGCACGCCGGTCCGCGGGCCGGCACGGGAACGTCGCGCCGCGGCACGGGTGACTTCATCGCGCGCAGGCGTCGGCCGCGGATTCGGGTAGGCTCCCGGCCATGCGTTTTCTCCACACCATGCTGCGCGTGCGCGATCTCGACCGGGCGCTGGCGTTCTTCGTGACCGCGCTCGGGCTCCAAGAGGTGCGCCGCAGGGAGAGCCCCGAGGGGCGCTTCACGCTCGTGTTCCTCGCCGCCGGGGGCGATCCTGGCGGCGCGGAGATCGAGCTCACGCACAACTGGGACGAGACCGAGCCGTACCCCACGGGGCGCTTTTTTGGGCACCTGGCCTACGAGGTCGACGACATCTACGCCGCGTGCGCGCGCCTCCAGGCCGCCGGGGTCACGGTGAACCGCCCGCCGCGCGACGGGCGCATGGCCTTCGTGAAGTCGCCGGACGGGCACTCGATCGAGCTGCTCCAGCGGGGCGGGGCGCTCGCGCCCGCCGAGCCGTGGAGCTCGATGCCGAACACCGGCGCGGCTTTGTTGGGGGCCCGCGCGCTGTTCTCGCAGGCCTCGCCGCCGCGCTCGGCGCGGCGGTCGCCGCCGGGGCCGACCGCGCGCGCCCGCTCCCGGTCCTTCTCGGCCCGCTCGTTGACCTTCGCCGCCCACGCGGGATCGACCCGGCTCGCGACCTGGTACTCCGTGTCGAGCGCGCGCGCCTTGGTGATCTGGGTGCCACCGTCCCCGGCGGTCCAGGTGTCGCGGGTGCTCACCTCGAGCTTGTAGCGGCTCGCGCCGACGGGGCTGAACACCACGAGCAGCTCGTGCTCCGGCATGCCTCGGCGCTGCGAGCGCAGCGTCGAGGTGCGCGTCGCCGGACCGCCGGCGGGCGCGTCGAACCCTTCTTGCAGCAGCACCTCCCGCAGGGCCGCCTCGGTCTCGGCGAGCGGCGCCGAGTACACGTAGTCCTTGGCGGCCTCTCGGGTGACCTCCTGCGCGACGCCCGAGCCGAAGCACTCCTCGCAGGTGCAGCGGCTGCACCCGTGGAAGAGGCCGGGCGCGGCCAGGATGGTCACGGTCACGGCGAGGATGCGGGCCATGAGCGGCGAGGCCCTGCGCGGGGGAGACATGGTCCTCAGCATAGCGCTCGGGACACGCCGCGCGGCGAGCGGAGCGCGGGCCCTCAGTCGTCCGGGTCCCCGCCCCGGAGGCTGTGCTTTTTCGCGAGGTCGTGCAGGTGCTTGCGGTCCATCTTCGCCTCGCGGGCCGCGGCGCTGACGTTCCCCTGGTGCCGGCCGAGGAGCCACCGAACGTACGCGCGCTCGAACTCGGCGTCGTGCTTCGCGCGCGTGTCGCGGTAGCTGCGCTCGGCGTCGAACTGGAGCGCGGCGGACGTTCGCTCGCCCGACGGGAGGGTCACGAAGCTGATCTCGTCCGAGCCGGCGGCCTGCGCCATGT
>CAZHGG010000068.1:0-12877 GCA_964531755.1 uncultured Polyangiaceae bacterium | reverse complement strand
CGCGCGCGGGCGAGGGAGACGCGGAGGACCAGCATGGCTCCACGCTACGCTCGAACCGCCGCGGCGCAAGGCGCGCCTGCCCACGCGAGCCTCGCGGCCTCGCGCGTGCGGTAGGCTCTCCCGATGGGAACCCCGCGCACGGTGGCCGCCGCGCTCACCGCCAGCCTCGCGATCGCGCTGGCGCTCGCGTGTGGCCGCGCGCTCCCGCCCTCACCACACCTCGGGCCTGGCGCGGGCGGCGCGCGACCCGAGGCGGCGCACCGGGCGAACGAGGGCTGCACCACGTGCCACGAGGCCATCGCGCAGGAGTGGCGCGCCTCGAACCACGCCGAGGCGTTCCGCCACGGCACGTTCCAGCTCGCCTACATCATGGAGCCGCTCCCGTTCTGCGCGGCCTGCCATGCGCCCGAGGCCGACCCCGCGCGCCCGCTGCCCCCCGCCTCGGACCTCGGCGTGGCGTGTGTCACGTGCCACCCGGGGGGTCGCCGCTGGCGGCTCGCGGGCTCCGCCGCGGCCCCCGCCACACCGCGCGAGCGCGCCAACGCGGCGTGCGCCTCGTGCCACGAGTTCCCGTTCCCGGGTGACGGCGCAGGCGCGCCGCCGCGCCTCATGCAGAAGACCGTGAGCGAGCACGCCGCGTCCTCGGCGAGGGACACCCCGTGCGTCGGCTGCCACATGCGCGCCGTGGAGGAGCCGGGCGGGGGGCGGCACGTCGATCACCGGTTCCTCGCGTCGCGCGGCGCCGACCTCGTGCGGCGAGCGTCGCGCGTCGAGGTGCGCCGCGAGGGCGACGCGGCGGTGTTCACGTTCACCCGCGCGAGCGCGGGGCACGCGCTCCCCACTGGCGACCTCTTTCGTAGGCTGCGCCTCGTCGTCGAGTCGGACGCGGCCGCGCGGACGGTGTTCCTCTCGAGGAAGACCCGCGAGTCGTCCGCCGACGGCCGAGAGCCCGATACCCGCCCGTTCGCCGACGGCCGCGACGTGTACGTGGCCGTCATCCCGCTCCAGGACCTACGCGGCCCGCTGCGCTACCGCGTCGTCTACGAGCGCGTGGCGCACCCCAACGGTGAGGACGACGAGGGCGCGACGGTGGACGGGGCGATCGAGCTCGCGCGCGGCGATCTGCGCTGACGGCTACCGCTCGCGCCGCAGGTCGCGCATGCGCGACCACGGCTCGTAGAGCTCGATGACGTGGAGGGCTCGCGCCGAGCGCTGGAGGCCCGCGTCGCCGAGCTCCTCGAGCGCGTCGCGGAGCAGCGGCAGCGGCTGAGGGAGGGGCTCCTCGCGAGGGTCGTGGCGGCGCACGGGCGCGTGTCGAAGCGAGGGGCCGCGCTCGCGGAGCCGAGCCGCGGGAGCGGCCGCTTGGGCGGCCGCGCTCGAGGAGGTGTGGACGGCGTGTCGCATGCGGGCACCCAACCACCGGCGGCCCCACGCGGCCAACTTCTCGACGTCCGCGCGCACGCGGGGAGGCCAAGGTCGTGCTCTACTCGAGGCATGGCATCGTCCAGAGCGAACGGGCGTCCCAGCGCCGATCCCCGCGGCGCGCAGCGCGCCACAGAGCGCGCGTCGCGCGAGCCCGAGACCGCCGTCGACCGCGTGCGTCGCGCGGGCAGGCCCGCGGTCGTCGGGCACCGCGGCGCGATGGGCAGCAGCCCCGAGAACACGCTCGGCAGCTTCGCGCGCGCGGCCAAGCTCGGCGCCGACTGGATCGAGCTCGACGTGCACCTCTCGCGCGACGGCGTGCCCGTCGTCATCCACGACGACACCCTCGCGCGGACCACCTCGGGGCGAGGCGCGGTGGGCGCCCGCAGCGCCGCGCAGCTCGCGAAGCTCGACGCTGGGAGCTGGTTCGGCGAAGCCTGGGCGGGCGAGCGCGTCCCCACGCTCGAGCAGGCGCTCGCGTGGGCGGACGGGGCAGGCGTGGGCGTCGAGATCGAGCTCAAGAACTGCCCGATCGACGCGCCCGGCATGGAGGTCGCGGTGGTCGAGGCGCTCACCCGCACCGGCATGCTCGACCGCGCCATGGTGATCGGCTTCGACCACGCGCTCGTGAAGCGCACAAAACTTCTATCCAAGCGTATTCTCACGGGAATTCTCTATGCTTGCCGCCCGGTCGACGAGCTCGAGCTCGCCCGCCGCGCGAAGGCCGACGTGCTGCTCCCGCACTGGTCGTTCGTGACCGAGGCGGGCGTCGCCGCGGCGCACGGCGCCGGCCTCGCGGTGGCCCCCTGGACCACCTCCGACCGAGCGGTGGTCCGCGCGCTGCTCGAGGCGGGCGTCGACGCCGTCACCACCGATCACCCCGACGCCGTGCGCCGGCTCGTGCGGAGCACGCGCTAAGTCAGCGGCTCGCGTCCGGTCGTTCGCTCAGCCGAAGATCTCGATCGCGCTGCCGCTCATCGCGCGCGGCGCGTCGAGCGCGGCGTAGAGCACGGTGTTGGCCACGTCGTCTGGCTCCATCGCCGGCGCGAAGCCGCTGCCCTCGAGCATGGCCGTGGCGACCGAGCCCGGGAGCACCGACATGGCGGCGAGCGGCGTGCCGCGGAGCTCCTCGGCGAGGGACTTCATGAAGCCGACGACGCCCCATTTGGCGGCGCAGTAGGCGGAGAGCCGCGGCGTGCCCAGCGTCGACGAGATGCTCGCCACCGCCACGAAGCGGCCCTCGCCTCGCTCGCGCATCGCCGGGAGCAGCGCGCGCGTGACGTGGAAGGTCCCGTCGAGGTTGACCCCGAGCACCGAGCGCCACTCGGCGTCGGTCGTGGTCTCCACCGGGGCGCGCACCACGACGCCCGCGCTGTGCACGACCACGCGCGGCACGCCGAGCTCCGCGAGCACCCTCTCGGACGCGCGCGCCACCTGGGTGGGGTCGGACACGTCGCATCGCAGGGCGAGCGCGCGCCCGGCCGTCGCGCCGTCGAGCACGTCCCACGCCGTGGCCTCGAGGGTGGCCTCCGTGCGCCCGAGGAGCGCCAGGTCGAAGCCGCGCGCGAAGAGGCCCTTCGCGACCGCGCGGCCGATGCCGCTCCCGGCGCCGGTGACGAGCGCCACGCCGCGCGGCGCGCTCACGGTGTCCCCCCGCCGAGGCCGAGCACCTGGTGGGCCATCAGCCGCCCGCTCACGTCGCCCTCCGCGAACCCGCGCAGCGCGAGCGTCTCGACGAGGGCGCCGTGCGCCTGCTCGCCGCGGGCGACCATGCAGCCGTGGGTCAACACCAGGCGGCACCCTACCCAGCGCGGCCGGAGCTCCGCGTCGAGCGCCTCGACCACGTCCTCGCCGAGCGCCTCTTGGAGCACGAGGCGCCGCGCGCACGCCTCGAGCACCGTCACGACCGTGCCTATCCCCACGAGGCGACCCGCCGGCGCAAAGGCCACGGTGGCGTGCCCGATCGCGGGCATGAGGTGGTGGGGGCAGGTGGTCGCGAGCCGCACGTCGCGCACGATCACGAGCTCCGTGTTCCCCTCGAGCGCCGCCTCACGGAGGAGCAGCTGGGGCGAGCGGGTGTACCCTACACACAGCTCGTCGACGAACGCGTCGGCCACGCGGCGGCCGGTCTCGGCGAGCTCGGGATCTCCGTCGGGATCACGGCCGATGGCGCGGAGGAACGCTTCGATGTGGCTCGCGGCGGCGTCGCGGTCGACTTCCATGGGCGCATGGAAGCATGAGTCGGCGCGAGCATCGAGCGGGACCGCCCCGCTCGCGCGGCGGTGAGGCGGAACCCCGCTCCGCCGATCCCGAATCGTCCGAAGGCGAGCGCACACGGCGAGGTCATCGAGCGCGGAATCCCACGGCTCTCGCGGGAAGCCAGGCGGGCGCCGTGGGAGTTCGGGCTCGATTCAACGAGCACCGCTCCTATCCCCGCATGGCGTCCATGGGGTCGACCTGGGCGGCGCGCCACGCGGGCACGATCGAGAGCGCCGCGTACGGCCCGAGCACGGCGAGCGCGACCGCGAAGAGCTGCGCCGCGTCCACCTGAGGGGTGAGGGGCGCCTCCGGGTAGAGCACGCCGAAGCCCGCGAGGGCGGGGCGCAGCAGCGGCGCGCCCGCCACGAACACCCAGGCGTAGGCGAGCACGAGCCCCGCCGCCGTGGAGAAGGCGCCCACGAGGAGCGACTCGGAGAGCTTCGCCCAGAGCACCTCGCTCGTGCTCCAGCCCACGGCCTTCAGCACGGCGATCTCCCGCTGCTCGGCGTCGCCGAAGCCGCTCAGGCGGTCCCAGGCGAGCACGAGGAGCACGAGGAGCACGGGCGCGGAGGCCGCGAGGACGATCCCGGAGCGGCGGCCGAACGCGAGCGTGTGCGCGCGCACGAGGAGCTTCTTGTCGAGCACGCGGGCGTCGGGCAGGCGCTCGAGCACCGTGCGCGCCACGATGGCGGACTCATCGGCGTTCGCGAGGTCGAGCGCGAGGTCGGTGGCCTCGTCCTCCGCCATCCCGAGCACGGCGCGCGCGTCGTCGTTCGACATCATCACCACGTCGTTGGTGAACAGATCGATCGGCGAGGCGAACGTGCCCACGAGCTGGAGGGAGGGGGCCTTGGGGTTCGGCGACGGCAAGACGAGCTGGTCGCCCACCTCGAGGCCGAGGAACTTGGCGATCCGCGCGCCCGCGACCATCTCGTGGGCGCCCGCGCGGAGGTCGCGCCCGGCGGCGAGCGCGCCCCTCACGCCCTCGAGGGAGGGGGCGTCGGGCGGCGCGCCCATGACGACCACGTTCGACTGCAGGGCGGGCACGAACACGTAGCCCCACACCCGCGGCCTCACGCGGCGCACCGAGTCGATGTCCTCGAGTTTGCGTGCAGTTTGCATGGAAATGACCGCGGGGCGGCCGCCGACGAGCCGGGAGACCACCACGTCGGGCAGGGCGTCGCGGGTCGCGGTCGACTCCGCGCGGAGCGCGTCGGCGAGGAAGAGCACGGCGGCCACGAGGGCCACGGCGAACGCGAGCCCGCCGCCGGTCGCGACCGCGCGGGCCTTGCGCCTCGCGACGGCGCGGAGCGCGAACGCGAGCAGGCCGAGGTTCAAGCCGCGCTCCCTTCGGTCGCTCGGCATGGGCACGCCGCTCGCCTGCGGCTCGCTCGCGTGTTGCGTTCGCCCCTGCGGGGCTCACTCCGGCTCATGGGCGCGCCCTGTCGCCCGTCGCCCGGTGGCTCGTGGCCGCCGGCGTCGCGCCGCGCGTGTACGCGCCCGCGAAGGCCTCGCGCGGCGCCCCGATGAGACCGCCGGCCGGCTCGGGATCGGGCAGACCCGGGCCGTCCGCGAAGGCCGCCTGCGGCTCTTCGAGGGAGAGGAACCGGAGGTGCCGCGAGCCCCCGGCGAAGGCGAGGTCGGCGGACGGGAGGCGGCTCACGACGAGCCGCTTGGCCGGGGCGCGGCCCTCCTCGGCGCCCCGCGCGAGCGAGGCGTGGACCGCGAGGGCGGCGATGGCCAGCGGGAGCGCGAGCAGCATCCCCACCGCCACGCCCCCGCGGACGGGCGAGAAGCCGGCGTGCGCGCGCCGCGTCACCTCAGCCACCGGCCATGGGCATGAAGAGCATGAAGAGCTTCGTGAGCAAGAAGTCCGCGATGAGGATGGAGATGCTCACCGCCACGACGGTGCGCGTGGTGGAGAGGCCCACGCCCTCGGTGCCGCCCGAGGTGCGGAGGCCATAGTGGCACCCCACGATGCCGATGATGAAGCCGAACACAGGCGTCTTCAGCAGGCCGCTGAAGAAATCACCCATCTTGATGACCTCCAGCGCCGAGAGCATGAAGTTCTTCGGCGCGATGCCGAACTGCGCGGCGCAAATGACGATCGCGCCGAGCGTGCCCAGGATGAGCGCGTAGACGCTGAGCACCGGCATGATGATGACGCTCGCCAGCACGCGGGGGAGCACGAGCTTCTTGGCCGGATCGGCGCCGAGCGCGCGGATGGCGTCGACCTGCTCGGTCACGTTCATCGCGCCTACCTCGGCGGTCATGCCCGAGCCGATGCGCCCGCCCACGATGACCGCCGTGAGCGTGGGCGCGAGCTCGCGGAGGAACGAGAGCACGATGACGCGAGGGATGTACTCGAGCCCCCCGAAGCGCTTGAGGCCGAACGCGAACTGGATGGTCATGACCATGCCGATGAAGATGCTCGTCACGCTGACGATGCCCATCGACTTCACGCCGAGCATCTCCATCTGGTGGAGCGTGGAGCGGGTCTCGAAGGGGCGCTTCCACAGCATGCGGAACGTGCGCACCGAGAGCACCGTGACCTCGCCGAGCTGCTCGAGGAACTGGAGCGCCTCGAGCTTGCGATCGGGCTTCGGCGGGTCGGCCGGCGGGACGAGCGAGGCGCGCCGCGAGGGCGGGGGCGCGTCGGGCGGCGCGGCGGTGAGGTCGCTCACAGGACCCCCGCGCCGGGCAGCGTGCGAAAGCCGCGCACCCACGCCTCGAACGCGGGGCGGCTCGCCTCCGCGTGCTCGGCGGGCGCGACCAGCACGAAGTCGTAGATGCAGCCGTCCTTCTTGAGCACGAAGATGTCGAACGCGAAGGGCACGCCGTCGAGCTTCGCCTTCACCTTGGTCTGCAGGGCCTCGCGGCCGTCGAAGGGCCCCACGCTCTGCCCCTCGAGCTCCCGCTCCGTGGTGCCGATGAGCAGGTGGTTCGTGAGCGCGGCGAGCGGCGTGTCGTCGTCGGCGCGCTTGCACTGCGCGTTGACGAGCACGCTCGCCCCGGCGGCGTCGTCCCGGAACGCGAGGCTCGCCTGGGCCATCTCCAGCCGCCGCCACGCGGCGGGCGGCTCCGGCACGCGGAACGCGATGTGCTCGCCCTGGCGGAAGACCCCGCCTTCGAACGAGCGCCCAGCCCCGCAGCCGAGCGCGCCTCCGCCCAGGAGCGCCGCCACGATGGCTGCAACCTGCACGGAGACGCGGAGGCGGGCGCGCGCGCTGGACGGACGCATGGCGGCCGGAGGCTACCACGCTCGCGCGACACTCGGGGGCGAACGCGGCCGCGCTTCGTGTAGAGTCGCCCGGCCATGTCGATCCGCCTCTACAACTCGCTCTCTCAGAAGCTCGAGCCGTTCGAGCCCACGGTGCCCGGCGAGGCACGGCTCTACGTGTGCGGCATCACGACGTACGACCTCGCCCACGCCGGGCACGCGCGCACCTACACCACGTTCGACGTGCTGGTGCGCCACCTCCGTGCGCGGGGACTCCGGGTGACGCACGTGCGCAACGTGACCGACGTCGACGACAAGATCGTGCGGCGCGCCGCGGAGAACGGGGAGGCGCCGCTCGCGCTCTCGCGGCGGATGAGCGACATGGCCGACGCCGACCTCGCGCGGCTCGGCTGCCAAGCCCCCGATCACTCCCCCCGGGTGTCCACCCACATCGAGGAGATCGTGGCGCTCATCGCGGCGCTGATCGACAAGGGCCACGCGTACGCCGCCGAGACGCCGAAGGGGCGCGACGTGTACTTCGCCGTGCGCTCCTTCCCTGCGTACGGGAAGCTCTCGCGCCGCAAGATCGACGAGCTGCTCTCCGGCGCGCGGGTCGAGGTCGGCGACATCAAGCGCGATCCGCTCGATTTCGCCCTGTGGAAGGGCTCGAACGACGAAGACTTCGGCTTCGACAGCCCCTGGGGCAAGGGCCGGCCCGGTTGGCACATCGAGTGCTCGGCGATGGCCGAGCGCTACCTCGGGCCCCACTTCGACATCCACTGCGGCGGCATGGACCTCCTGTTCCCGCACCACGAGAACGAGATCGCCCAGAGCGAGGCCGCCCACGGCCCGGAGCTGGCGAAGGTGTGGATGCACGCTGGCTTCCTCAACGTCGACAGCGAGAAGATGAGCAAGTCGCTGGGCAACTTCGTCACCATCCGCGACGTCTTCGAGCGCAACGATCCCGAAGGGTTTCGCTACTTTCTGCTCGGCACTCACTACCGCGGCCCGCTCGCGTTCGACGTGGAGAAGCGCGCCGACGGCCGCGTGGTCTTCCCCGGCGTCGACGAGGCCGAGCGCCGCGTCGAGTATTTGTATTCTACACGAGAGGCCCTCGTGCGCGCCGCCGAGGGCCACGAGGCCAAGGTGGGCAACGTGCTCCAGGGGCAAGCGAAGATCGTCGAGTCCGCCGCGGCGAACGTGCTCGGCGCCCTCGACAAAGATCTGAACGCCCCGGTCGCGCTCTCCGTGCTCGCGGAGCTCGCGAAGGCGGGCAACGAGATCGTGCAGCAGGTAGCGAAGCTGAAGAAGGACAAGCCCGCGCAGGACGAGGCGCGCAAGCTCGCCGCGGCGTGCGTGAACGCGCTCGACGGCTCGGTGGGGCCGCTCGGCCTCATGCGCACCCCGGCCGCCGAGTTCTTCGAGCGCACGCGCGCGCAGCGGCTCCGCATCCGCGGGCTCGACGGCGCCGAGATCGAGGCGAAGGTGGCGGCGCGCCGCGAAGCGCGCGAACAGAAGGACTTCGCCCGCGCCGACGCGCTCCGCAAGGAGCTGCTCGAGCTCGGCGTCGAGCTCCAAGACGGCGAGGCCGCGTCCACCTTCCGCGTGCTGCTGTAGGTGTGGCTCGGGCTCAGCCGATCAGCCGGCGGTAGAGCTCGATCGCGGCCATGAGCGGGCCCCACTTCTCCCGATCCGCGTGCTCTCTCAGGAAGGCTGCGTCGAGCCCTCGCGCCGTCGGGGCCTCGCCGCGGCGGGCGCGCATGATCGCGACGAGCTCGGTGCGGTCGAACCAGGTGCCGTGCGAGCAGGTGTCGACGACCACCCCGGCCACCGCGCGGCGGGTCATGGGCGCCGCGCACTCGAGGCATGGCAGCGGGCCCTCCTCGCGCGGTGGCGCGTGGCGCGTCGCGAGCTCGACCTTCCGGGCGAGCTCCTCGTGCGCCCGCGAGCCCGTCGCGAGGGCGCGGCTCGCCTGGTCGGCGCGGAGCCACACGCCCCCGCACCGGCCGCAGGCGTCCAGCTCGAGGTCCTCTTTCTTGCCGCAGTAGAGGCCGAACGCGCACCGCGGGCACGCGCGCGGCGAGTCCCACGTGTGCAGCTCGGCCGTCCTCTCGAACCCAGGTGGCTGCGCCTCGCGGTAGCTCGACATGCGCGCAGTCTAGCAGCGCGGAAACGCCGCGGCAGCGCTCGACGCGCCGCCGGATTTCGCTCAGAATCCCCAACATGCGTAGATGGCTCTTTCTTGGTGCGCTGGGGCTCGTCGCCACCGGCGGCTCGGCGACATCCACTGGCTGCGGCGAGCTCGAGCTGCCCGGCACCCTGGCCGACGCGGGCGGCGCGAACGCGCGCTGCGGTGTCGGTGAGGACTGCGTGGTGCCCCCGCCCTGCAGCGGCCCCGAGCGCTTCATGTACGTGTCCGCCAAGGGCGACGACAAGAACGACGGGTGCTCGCCGGAAAAGCCGAAGGCCACCATCAAGTCCGCCGTCACGGCCATCACCAAGGCGCGCGCGGGCTTCCAGACCGACGGCGGCGTGCTGCCCTGGGAGGTGCACGTGTGCGCCGGCACCTACAAAGAGTCGCAGCTCGTCGTCGAATATCCGCTCTCGATCCGCGGCGGCTACGACTGCGCCAGCTTCAAGCGCGACGACAACTTCGGGTACGCGAAGGGCTTCAAGTCGGCGAACGAGACCATCCTCCAGAACGGGGCCTACTCGCCCGAGTACAACTCGCCCCTCACGTTCCTGCTGCGCCGGCAAGACACCAAGATCACCCGCACGGACACCATCATCGACGGGCTCACCATCGACGCGGGGGAGGGCAACTCCGGCACTGTCGGGGTCACCATCACCGACGGCGCCTCGCCCACCCTGAGCGACAACAAGATCAAGGGCGGCAGCGGCTTCTGCTCGTCCACCTTCGGCAGCATGGGCATCTGGGTCATCGACGGCTCGCCGCTCATCAAGAACAACGACATCCACGGCGGCGACGGCAAGTGCTACGAGCCCGACACCCCCGAGAACGCGCGCAAGGGGCGCGGCGCGGGCAACGGCTCGTACGGCATGCTCCTCCAGGGCGGCGGTGACGTGGAGGTCGTGGAGAACGTCGTGAACGGCGGCTCGGGCACCGGCGCGGACGCGACCACGGCGATCTCGGTCGCCTCGGCGGGCAAGCGCGAGATCCGCAACAACTTCATCACGTGGGACAAGCCCCGCATGGAGGCGAGCGGCTACAACGGCGGTATCGGCGTCGCGGCCGTGGGCGACACGGAGCTCAACATCGTCGGCAACGTCATCAAGGGGGGCATCGCCTCCTGCTTCGAGACGTGCCTCATCTGGGGCATCCTCGCGGCCGAGACGGCGCGCATCCGCGTCGAGGGGAACCGCGTCTACGGCGGTGACGCCGTGATGGACCCGCCCGACCCCGAGACCAACATGGACCGCAGCTTCGTGTTCGTGCGCGGCGTCCGCGTGGACCACTCGGAGGACGCGCTCATCTTCAACAACATGGTGTTCTCCGGCGGCCTCTACTCCGACACCGTGTCGCCGGCGTCGATGGCCGGCTTCAACGTGGAGGGGAAGAAGGGGTTCTACAACGAGCGCAACGCCACCGCGCTCATGTTCGACGACCGCGGGCACGGCGGCCGCGCGATCAACAACACCCTCTTCACGGTCGCGGGCGACCCCGTCTCGCCCCCCACCGAGAACTCGCAGAAGGGCGGCAAGGGCTGGGACGTCGTACGCCCCTATTACCTCGCGATCGGCTACACCGGCGCGATCCTTCAGAACAACCTCTCGCTCATGATCGGCAACACGGGCAATGGGCAGTTCGGCTTCACGCTCGTCGAGGCGGACGAGGCGCTTGGCCTCGTCGAGAACAACGCGTTCGTGAACTACACGGGCCCCGCCGTGCTCATGATCCACACGAACGCCAAGGACGGCGCCCCGCGCCCGAACGACGTGTATACGACCCTCGAGGACATGGTCGCGGCCAACTGGTACAAGCCCGAGCAGATCCGCAACAACGTGTTCATCCAGGCCGACTGCAAGACCATCCCAGCCGCCCTCTGCGTGAAGGAGGCTTCGGCCAACGGCAGCTTCGGCGCGCTGCTCCCTTACATGGAAGGCGCCACCGAGGAGGACTTCGGGACGAAGAAGCTCTTCGAGACCGGCTGGAAGCTCACCTCGGGGGCGCACTGCCGCGTCCGCGCGGGCGCGCCCATCAACGAGGCCGCTCCGAAGGACTTCTTCGGCACGGCGCGCACGGCGCCCGCGTCGTTCGGCGCCCACGAGGCCGACTCGGCCGGCTGCCCGTAGCGCCCGTCGCCCGGATCAGCCCGCGCCGAGCTCGGCGGCGCGCTGGCCCACGGCGTGCGCCGGGATGGCCGCGAGCTGCGTCGCCTCCACCTCGGGGCCGAACAGGATGCGGCGATAGAGGAGATCGCGCTCGATCTCTGCGAGGCGGTAGTTGAGGAGCATCACCGTCGCGGCGATGGGCGTGCTCACGGCCCCGCGCATGCCGTTGAGGGCGAAGCCCGTGCCGCCCGGAAAGTCCACGATGTGCGCCCGCAGGGTCTGGAACGGGGCGCTCATGGGCATGAGCATCCACGCGACCCCGACGCCCGGGAGGTGCGCCTGGGCGCGCCCGCGAAACACGTAGTCGAAGGTCTCCATGCGACCGTCCGAGCCGCCGTTCTGCGGCGCGCCGAACAGCACCCCGAGCGCATAGCGGAGGTCGGCCTTGCCGAGCGGGCTCTCGTACCAGCCCTCGCGCGCGCCCCGGCCGAAGCGCAGGGTCTGCTCCACGAGGTCGAGGCGTATTCGAAGGTCGGCGGCCGTGTCGTCGGACACGAGGCGCTTGCGGCTCGCGGCGAGGAGCGCGTTTCGCGCGGTGACCGTGGTGCGCGGCTCCACGTTGGAGGCGACGGGCTCTTGGTAGCGGGAGTGGGGCAGCACGCTCGCGAGGCCGTGAAAGAAGCCGAGGAGGCCCTGGAGGGACTCGACCATGGGGCCCAGCGTGATGGCGTAGGGCCTGTCCCAGGCGGTGACGACCAGCTCGTGGGTGAGCACTCCGCTGGCGTGGGCGGCGTGCGAGATCGCCGCGTAGGGCAGGTCGGCGCGGACACCCGAGTTCACGAGGAGTCGGCGATCGGTGAAGATCATCCCGGTCTCGCCGCCCGTGTCGGCGAGCGTCCCGTCGACGAGCGCGAGCAAGCGCTCGCCTCCCAGGTGATCGAGGCCCATGAGGTAGGTGCGGCGGGCCGCGGCGAGCTTGATCTCGGAGAGCCTGTACGCGCCGCGCACCTGCCGATACGGCAGCAGGTGATTGACCACGAGCTGGCTCATCGGCCCCTCCTTCGCGAACGACTGGAGCGAGAGCTCGCGGTCGCCCTGGTTGTACCGGACGATCGCCGCCATCGCGTCGCGGAACGACACGCGCCGGTGAGGCGAGGCGAGGGAGGGGACGGCGAACGGTCCGTGCGCCGTCGGCAGGAACCCGGGCAGCGCCTCGCCCTGCGGGTGCTGCGGCGCTGCCTGCACGAGGGAGAGGCCACACCGCCGCCCGTCGCTCAGCACGTAGAGCGCCTCCGACGTGACGAAGAAGCCGCGCTCGGCGTCGCCGTTCGTGTCGTCGAGGACGAACAGCGGCAGCTCGTTGTCGGGCCAGCGCACCCGCGTGGCGATCTGCGCGAGGCGCGCCGGCGACGGGAAGAGCTCGACGTCGGCGATCCCGAGGAGCGCGTCCCGGAGGTAGTCGACGAGCGAGACACCCTGAAAATCGCGGTAGGCGGTCATGTGCGCGCCGAAGTCTAACGCGCCTGCGCCCGCGGCGCCCTCGCCTTCCCCGCCCGCGGGTTGCGCCCTAATCTGGGGAGCCCGCGCGCGGGCATCCAGCAGCGGGGGCACGGGAGAGGAGGGCGCAATGGGTACGAAGAAGGCGTCGAGAGGGACGGGGGCGGCGAGCCCGCCGGCGAAGAA
>CAZHGG010000067.1:0-12904 GCA_964531755.1 uncultured Polyangiaceae bacterium | reverse complement strand
CGCCTCGCGGACGGCGCGCTCGTCGAGGCCGTGCCCGACGCGTTCCCACTGTCGCCGTCGCGCTGCCGCGGCGTGTCGCTCACCCGCCCGGCCGCGAAGGGCGCGTTCGGCTTCGCGTGCGGCGAGCCCCGCGGCCGCACGGATCTGTACGCGTACGACCCGCTCGCGGGGCGGCTCGTGCTCCTCCGCCGCTTCGACACGCCCCGCGTGGTCCTCTCGTCCGGCAACGGCGCGCTGGCCGTGCGGGGCCCGTGCGCAGGGGAGGTCGCGGATCCGCCAAAACAACAGACCTATTGCGTCCTCGACCACGGGGATCGCTTCCGCGAGGTGCGCGTGCGCGGCGACGTGGGCTCGGAGCGGGTCGCGGTGCTCGCCGACCGCACCGTCGCGATCCTCTCGCCCCCGGTCGCGCCCAGCGGCGAGCTCGGGACCGCGCGGCTCACGCTCCTCGGCGCGAACGGGGACGCGAAGACCGTGCCGCTCACCTTCCCTCGGCTCGAGGCGACGGTCGCGCGCGCGCTGCGCTACGGCGTGTGGCTCGACCCGGTGGAAGAGCGTCGGCCGGGCGTGTTGGGCGCCTGGGTGGACGCGGGCGGCTCCGTGCTGGGGCTCGAGATCGGGTCCGACGGCGCCGTGAAGGTCGGCCAGCACGTCCGCGAGGCCGGCCTCCCCACGGTGTCCGGGCGCTACGGGCTCGGCTACACGAACGCCCGCCGCCTCTACGAGACGAGCGACGGCGGGATGACCTGGCGCTCGGAGGAGGTGCCGGAGCCGCTCGTGCCGCTGTCGAAGGTGGCGAGCCGCGCGGTGGGGCCGATCGGCGCGGCGGCGGCCGGGTGGCTCCGCGTCGGCTGGGGCGTCGGGCCGAAGGCGACGGCCGGTCCGCCGCCCTCGCCTCACCAAGAGGAGGTCCCCGCGCGCACAACCTCCCCGCTCGTGCTCGAGTGCGACGCGCTCGCGCCCGCCCCGACCATCCCCGGGGCCTCGCGCCCGCCCGCGCCGCGCGTGGCGCCGACGCTCAAGCCCCCGCTCCGTCACCCCGCGGGCCTCCACGGGGTCCTCGCTCCGTTCGTCATGCAGAGCCCCACGCGCGAGATGACGCCGTTCTTCGCGAGCGCGCCGCCCGCGCTCCGCGACGGCGAGCACGCCACCCTCAACTCCGACGTGTACGAGAGCCTGAGCCAGCTGCCGCGGTCGCGCCCGCTCGGCCGGGTCTACGCGTGGGGACCCAAGACCCCGACGTTCGAGCCCGACGCCAGCGCGCGGCTGCTCGTCCGCTGGCTGAGCCCGTTCGATGGCTACGCGGAGGTCCGCTCGACCGCGCCCACGCCCCTCCCCGCGCCGCTGGTCGAGGCGATGCGCCAGGGCAGCCCGGGCTTCGCGTACGGTGGGTACTCCACGCAGTGGAAGATCGCCGTGAGCGACGACGGGCGTCACGCGCTGCTCTCCGCGCGCCTCGGCCGCCTCGGGCTGAGCCTCTGGGAGCTCGAGGCGGGGCGCGGCCCCATCGAGGTGCGGCGCGGCGACGGCGCCGACCTCCCGGAGCTCGAGTCCGTCGTGCGCGCCGAGGGGCGCTGGGTCATCGCCGTCGCGCACGCGGGCACCGCCGCCGACCCCGAGCCCGGCAGCGATCTGCTCGTGATCGACGGCGGCGTCGCGCGGCGCCTGGCGCGCGTGCCTCGGGCCGGGATGGGCTCGCACCGCGCCGGCCGGCTCGCGCGCCGCACAGACGGCCGCGCGGTGGGCTACGTGCTCGAGTCCGTGGGCGCGGCCTCGCGAGGGCGCCCCGAGCGCTGGGTCGTCCCCGTCGATCTCGAGACCGGCGCGGTCGGCGGCCCGGTGCTGCTCGGCGACTCCGACCACGCGGGCCTCGACCTCGGCGCGTGCGTGGGCGACGAGCCTGGGTACGTGCTCGAGGCGCCGCTGTCCACGGGCCTCCGCGTCCGGCTCGCCGGTGGTCGGCTCGCCACGCTCTCGAACGCGCTCGTGCGCGTGCGCGTCTCGCCGGGCCGCGCCTGCGTCGAGGCGGCCGCGGGCAACGTCGTCGGCGACGGCGCGTTCGTCGTCCGAAAGGGACCCGCTGCCAAACACGCCGGGCAGCTCCCGGTCGGCGCCGTGTGGGGCACGCTCCGCTACCCGCTGGCGTGCGCGGTGGTCCGCTGAGGGACGCGCCTTCAAATACGTAAGTTTTTTCACTACCTGCGCGTACGCGCACCCCACGAACGGGGCGGATTCGAGGGTGGCAGCGCGCGGTCGCCGCGGTATGGTTTCCCGGTGAAGTACAGGACTTTCTCTTCGCTCTCGTGCCGCGCCTCGCTCGGCCTGCTCGTCGCCCTCGCCGCCTGCACCAGCTCCGAGCCAACCGCTCCCACGGCCCCCATGCCGCCCGGGCCCACCGCGCTCGCCAAGGGCGAGATATGCGAGGCCGACAACTCGGCGCCGCTCAAGCTGCGCTTCGACCCTGCGCGCGTCATCGTCGCGCCCGGCGGGAGCCGTCCGGTCACGCTCACGGTCGACCCGGACCTTTGCTCCCCGGTGAAGGTCACCTTCAAGGTGAAGACCGAGGGCGTGCGCACCCCCGAGGCCGCGACGATCGACCTGCGGAAGCCCTCCGCGACCTTCGACCTCCAGGCCGTGTCGGCGGGCGCCACCTCGCTCACCGCCTTCGTCGAGCGCGTGCACCCCTCGACCGGCGAGGTGGACTCCGCCACCGCCGAGCTGCCCATCGACGTCCGCGACGGCGCGCCGCCCACCTGCGCCGCCGGCGAGGGCGCGGGGCAGGGCACCCTCGCCGGCGCGAGCCCCAAGGTGAGCGGCACGGGGGCGCTCGCCACCGCGACGCTCTCGTCGCCCGCCACCGCGTTCGCGCGCACCGACGAGTTCGCGCTCCCGTCGTTCGCGGCCAGCGTCGCCTGCGCCAAGACCCCCGACCTCACCGCCGGCTCGTCGTACGGCGCGCTCGGCCCCGCCGTCTCGTTCGAGGGCACTGCGCCCATCACGTCGTCCAACGTGCTCCGGCGCGAGGTCGATTTCTCTCTGCCGATCAACCCGGCGGCCCTGCCCAGCAAGGCCCGCATGCGCCACGTCGAGGTGCTCTACCAGGGGCCCCGCGCCAAGGCCCCGCGCGCGGTGCCGGTGGCGAACCCCCGCATCGAGGCCGAGGGCTCGGGGTACGTGCTGCGCTTCTCCGCCCCGTGGCTCGGCACCTACCAAGCGGTCGCGCGCAAGGGGGCGGGCGAGGGCAAGGTGAAGCGCCGCCTCACCCACCGCGCCGTCCTGGGCTTCTCGATGGGCGCGGGCGGCTCGGCCAGCTTCGGGCTCCGCCACCACGACAAGTTCGACGCCGTCGCGCCGCTCGGCGGACTCGCCGACTACACCTGGCTCACGTGGTTCATCGACACGTACGCCCTCGGCGGCTTCTGCCCCACCTCGAACCCCAACTGCGCGAAGTACGAGCCCGGGCGGTACCCCTTCCCGGAGCCGTTCGCGCACTCGATGGACTACAACCACTTTTGGTACGAAGAGGGCAATGGCAACGGGGGCTCGTTCCCTCGGCACGAGTACGCCCAAATCTTCGGCGATCTCGCGCTCGCCTTCGGCAACCTCGCGAGCCAAAACAAGGACCCCGCGCTCTCTCACATGGTCGCGGGCCCCACGAAAGACGACCCGTGGATCAAGGGCGATCTCTCGGGTATCCCTGGCGTCCCGCCCGGCACCGACTGCTCGTTCTCCGTCTCGCCCGTGAAGGGCGACAAAGACAACGCGATGCAGCGCTCGATCGAGCAGGCCTGCGCGAAGTTCCGCTGCGACCCGAAGAACCAGTGGAAGGCGGCCACGAACTACTTCGACGACGAGTACAACCCCGACGGCACCAAGCCGGTGATCACGTTCTGCGACGGCGGCCAGCAGGGGGAGAGCCCGTACAAGAACACCTTCATGGACGTGCCCTCGCAGCACACCGAGCCGGTGAACTTCGCCGTCGCCGTCGACCTCAACGGGAACGGGCTCCGCGAGGCGAACGAGCCGGTCATTCGCTCTGGCCACGAGCCGTGGGAAGACTGCGGCGTCGACGGGCTGTGCGACAAGGACGAGCCCGGCTACGACCCGGTCACGAACCCCGACCCGAACCAAGACGACTACGACTACATGTTGTCGCCGGGTGGCACCGAGTTCAATCACCACTACGACAAGGGCGAGAAGTTCCGTGACGACGGCTTCGACGGAGTGCCCAACACCAAAGATCGCCACGTCGCGGGCGACCCCGGCGAGGGCGACGGAGTCTACTCGGAGGCGGAGGGCTACAAGAACGTGCGGCGCTTCGACGCGCACTCCGTCGTCGCCCGGTGGACCTCCGAGATCCCGGGCGGAGAGCTGACCGACCCCGCCCTGAAGCGCCTCGACATCATCACCGACGGCGGCGTCCGTGATCTCTTCAACTTCGCCTCGGTGGGCAACCACCTCGCCGGCGCGGTGGCCTCGCGCAAGGACGCCGAGGGCCGGCCGCTGAAGTCGGTCGCGTTCTACAACGGTTACGAGTACTTGCCGGGTCAAGACCCCGCGCGCCCCATCGATTTCGCCCCCTCCGAGCTGCGCTGGGCCGACATCGCGGACATGCCCAACGTGCGGTACGGCGCCGTCGACGCCACCAAGGCGCAGATCCTCCTCGGCGACGGGCAACACGTCGGCACGGCGGCGCAGCTGCTAAACCGGCTCCTCTTCGGCTTCTATTTCGTCGCGCAGCGCTGGCCGGACGCCGACCGCACCCGGAGCGAGGTCACGATCGACAAGCCCGCGCCGGAGGCATCGGGTCCCTTCAGCGCCGAGTGCCTCCAGCAGGGCCGCTGCGAGCACTTCTTCACGGGCCCGAAGACGAAGCGCACGGGCCCCATCGCCATCACCCTGCCGCCGGGCTACGCCCACGCCGACAACAAGGCGCGCGACGTCCGCTACCCGGTCGTCTACGTGCTCCATGGATACGGGCAGGATCCCCGCGATCTCGAGGCGGTGGCGCTCGTCACCAACAACTTCATGAACGACGGCACGCGCTCGTCGGCCAACCGCCTGCCGAAGTTCATCGTCGTGTACGTGGACGGCCGCTGCCGCTCCCAGGACGGGCGGCCGGAGTGCATCCAGGGCTCGTTCTACGTGGACTCGTCCAGGCCCGGCGGGCCGCAGTTCGACGCGTGGTTCGACGAGGTCATCGATCTCGTCGACGCGAATTTCCGCACGATGAAGCCCTCCGAAGTCGAGACCGCCGACTGAGCCTCCGGGCTGCACATACGCTCACCTACAGCGCCCTCTGGGTAGGTGTTCGACCTTGCTTCCTGGTCGCCCGGCAGTATACCGAGGGCTCCGCGGGAGGCCTGCGGCGGCCGCGCCCCGCTGCGGGATGAACGCAGCGGCCGGGCTTGGCACCACACAGGGCACCCCTCACCGTCCGGAACCCCCATGAACCTGCTCGAGACCCTCTGGATACGGCCCTGGCTCCGACGCATCGGGATCATCGTGCTCCACACCAGCCTCTGGGCGGCTGGCTTCGTCCTCGCGCTGGCGATCCGCTTCGACGGCACCGCCATCGAGCCAGACATCGCGCAGCGCGTGCCCACGGCCCTCGCGGTGCTGCTCGTGACGCGGATCATCGTCTTCTACTCGATGAGGCAGTTCCACGGGCTGTGGCAGTACGCGGGCATCCCCGAGCTGCGCAGCCTCGTGTCGGCGACGACCGTGGGCACGGCGGGGTTCGCGGTCATGGGGCTCATGGTGCACTCGACGCGCATGCCTCGCTCCGTCTACGTCGGCGAGTGGCTCACGTCGCTCGCGCTCATCGGCGGCTTCCGCTTCTTGTTTCGCCTGCTCCGTGAGCGCGTGACGGGCCCCAAGGTCGACGGCACGCGGACCCTCATCATCGGCGCCGGCGACGCGGGCGAGAGCCTGCTCCGCGACGTGCAGCGCATGCGCGAGGCCAAGTGGAGCATCGTCGGCTTCCTCGACGACGACCCGCTGAAGGCGGGCGCGCTCATCCGCAGCGTGCGGGTGCTCGGTCCCGCCGACCGCGATACCCTCCGGCGCTACGTGGGCATGTACGACGTGAAGCTCGTCGTCCTGGCCATGGGCAGCGACTCGAAGCGCATGCGCGAGATCGTGGGGTACTGCCGCGAGCTCAGCGTGCCCACCAAGACCCTCCCGTCGGTCTCGGACCGCATCGAGGAGGTGGGCTTCCGCAACCTGCGCGAGGTCGCCATCGAGGACCTCCTCCAGCGCGACGCCGTGAAGCTCGACGTGGGCCAGGTCGAGTCGTTCCTCGAGGGCAAGACGGTGCTCATCACGGGCGCCGGCGGCAGCATCGGCACCGAGCTCGCGCGCCAGGCGCTGCGCTTCAACCCCGCCGTGGTGCTCCTCTTCGATCACGACGAGAACGCGCTGTTCCACATCGAGCGCGAGCTGCGGGCGCTCCACCCGGCCGAGAAGATCAAGGCCCTCATGGGCGACATCACCGACCAGGGGCGCGTCGACTGGGTGTTCAAGCACTACCAGCCCAACATCGTCCTCCACGCCGCCGCGCACAAACATGTGCCGATGATGGAGGGCAACCCCTGCGAGGCGGTGAAGAACAACGTCTTCGGCACCATCCAGATCGCCCGCGCCGCGCACGAGCACCAGGCGGAGGCGTTCGTCCTCATCTCGACCGACAAGGCCGTGAACCCGACGAACGTGATGGGCGCGACCAAGCGCGTCGCCGAGATGGTGACCCAGCTCCGCGCCCAGGGTAGCCAGACCCGCTTCGCCGCCGTCCGCTTCGGCAACGTGCTCGGCAGCGCCGGCAGCGTGGTCCCCATCTTCCGCGAGCAGATCGCGAAGGGCGGCCCCGTGATGGTCACCCACCCGGACGTCACCCGCTACTTCATGACCATCCCCGAGGCCACGCAGCTCGTGCTCCAGGCGGGCGCGCTGGGCGGCACGGGCGAGATCTTCATCCTCGACATGGGCGAGCCCGTGAAGATCGTGAACCTCGCGCGCGACCTCATCGAGCTGTCCGGTCTCACGCCGGACGTCGACATCCAGATCGAGTTCAGCGGCCTGCGCCCCGGCGAGAAGCTCTTCGAGGAGCTGCTCCACAACGCCGAGTCGTTCGCCAAGACCCCCCACCCGAAGATCAAGGTCGGGCGCTTCCGGCCCGTGGGCCGCGACGTGCTCACCCGCGGGCTCGAGGCCCTCGAGGCGGCGGCGCACGAGCCCGACGCGCTCAAGGTCCGCACCATCCTGTCGGACCTCGTCCCCGAGGCGAAGCTCGCGGGCGTGCCGCGAAAGAGCGAGCCGCGCGGCGTCGCGCTGCCCGACGAGCAGAAGGACCGCGCGAGCGGCCCCCTGCTCGTCGCCGTCAACGGGTGAGCGGTGAGCGCGTTCTGCTTCCGTGCGGCCGCGACACGTGCGATCTTCCCCGGGAATGTGCCCGTCCGACAGGTCTGTGAAGCCGCAGGGTGAGCGCCCATGAGGACCGTGCTCGTCACCGGCGCCGAGGGGTTCGTCGGGGCCCGCCTCGTGCCTACGCTCGTGGAGCGGGGCTGGAAGGTTCGCGCGGGCGTGCGCGAGCCGGGGCCGCCCCCGTTCCCGCCGGGCGTGGAGGTCATCGTCACCGGCGATCTCGCCACCGCCGATCTCCAGCGCGTGCTCGGCGACGCCACGGCGGTCGTCCACCTCGCGGGGCGCGCGCACCGCATGAACGAGGGCGGCGAGGAGCACGCGGACGGCTACGAGCGCGACAACGCCGAGGTCACCGAGCTGCTCGGCCTCGCCGCGCTCGCCGCGGGCGTGCGGTCGTTCGTGTACGTGAGCTCCGTCAAAGCGATGGGTGAGCGCACGCCTCCAGGCACCTCGTTCCGCCCCAACACGGCGTGCCACCCCGAGGACCCCTACGGTCGCTCCAAGCTCCACGCGGAGGAGCGCCTCCGCGCCATCCCCGGCCTCGGCGCCGTCGTGCTGCGCCCGCCGCTCATGTACGGCCCGGGCGTGAAGGGCAACCTGAGGCTCCTGTGGCGCCTCGTGCGCTCGGGCCTCCCCATCCCCGTGGGCAGCATCAAGAACCGTCGCAGCCTCCTCTTCGTGGGGAATTTCGCCGACGCCATCGCCACGTGCCTCGAGTGCGAGGCCGCGCGCGGCCAGACGTTCGTCGTGCGCGACGGGGAGGACCTCTCCACCCCGGAGCTCGTCCGGCGCATCGCCCGCTCCGACGGCCGCCGCCCGCGCGTCGTGCCCATGCCCAAGCGCCTGCTGCGCGCGCTCGCGCGGATCGCGGGGAAGGGCGACGCCGCGGCGCGGCTCATCGAGAGCCTCTCCCTCGACGATCAAGATCTCCGCCGCGTCACGGGCTGGGCGCCTCCGTTCACCATCGAGGAGGGCCTCGCCGAGTCGTCTCGAGGTATCCCATGAAGCGAGCCTTCGACCTCCTCCTCTGCGCGATCGTCACGCCGCCGCTCACCCCCGTGCTCCTCGGCGTCGCGGCGCTGGTGAAGCTCACCTCGAAGGGGCCAGTGCTCTACTGGTCCGATCGGGTGGGCAAAGAGAACACCATCTTTCGAATGCCCAAGTTCCGTACGATGCGGGTGGGCACTCCCGCGGTGGCGACTCACCTCCTGAAGGACGCGGACAGTCACCTCACGCCGGTGGGGAAGTTCCTGCGCAAATCCAGCCTCGACGAGCTCCCGCAGCTCTACAACATCGTCCGGGGCGAGATAAGCTTCGTCGGCCCCCGGCCGGCCCTCTTCAATCAAGACGATCTCGTCGCCCTCCGCACCGATCGCGGCATCCACCACCTGGTGCCGGGCCTCACCGGGTGGGCGCAAATCAACGGTCGCGACGAGCTGCCGATCCCCGTGAAGGTCGAGTTCGACGACCACTACCGTCGCCACCAGTCCACGCTGTTCGACCTCAAGATCCTCGCGCTGACCGCCCTCAAGGTCCTCCGCGCCGACGGCGTCTCGCACTGAGCCGGCGCGCTCCCGCGTCGCGCTGCGAGCACGCCGAGGTGGGCGCGGCGCGCGCGGCGCGTGGGCTCTGGCGAGCAGCCGCGGGCAACGCGTTGGAAGTAGCGCGATTGTTTTTTTGAGGTTCTCGCATTTTCTTTCTTGACCGCCCGCGCTCTCGGGGCTACACAAAGAGAACCGGCCCACCTGCGGCGCCGGCTGGAGAAGCCCCATGGTCCCGTCGTCCTCACGCATCCCACGCCCCTTCGCGTCGTCGCCGACGACCGCGGGCTCGTGCGGGCGCGAGCTGCGCGGCGATCACGCCGGCCTCGACGCCCGCCACGCGGGCGCGGCGTTCGCCGGCCGAAGCGGGAACGCGGAGGGCCACCCCTAAGGCGGAGTCCAGTCGTCTCACGACGCGCTGCGAGGCCGCCCGGGGATGCCCCAGGCGGCCTCTTCGTCGTTCAGGCCGGTGGTCGCTCGTCACGGCTTGGTCCCGCAGGGCGCGCCTCGCGGGCGTGGCACGGCGGGCCCACCGGGCTCCGGGGCTCTCCGGTCGTCCACCCGCCGTCCCCGTCCTCGCCCACGCGCCCGCACGGACCCGCCCGTCCCCACCCGAGGCGTCCAAGGACACCCCGGATACCTTCGGGTATTCAATCCGGATACTTGCGCAAAATCAAACGCGACAGTCGTCGCCCCGCCCCGGACCGTGAGCTAGTCCAGTGATAGCGCTCGCCTGAAGAGCGAGAGCACCTGAAGTGAGCCCCAAAGGGGCGAACGAAGGTCGATGGTGACCCGAGCCGAAGGCGAGGTCTCGCCATCCACGTGGTGCGACACCACGACGGTCCACTCGTACCTCGAGGGAGAGGCGCTCCCCCCAAAGACCCGCCTCACCCTCGAGGTACCCGTCTCGCTCGTCTCCCCTCACCCTCACGCCCACGGTCACCTCTATTCACTTCTCTTCTCTTCACGTCACACGGTGACGGTACTCGTCTGGGACGAGGGCAGCCTGTGAAGCTGCGGAGGCGGGTTCGATCCCCGTCCGTCACCCAAGCGCGGCCCCCCGCGCCTCGTCACGTCCACGACATCCCGGGGTTGTAGCTCAACGGGAGAGCTTCCGGCTTGCACCCGGACGATGCGAGTTCGACCCTCGCCGACTCCACTCTTCGCGCGGTCACGCCGCGTGGAGCCGCCGCGCCACGTCTCTCCTCTCGCTCTCTCGCTCTCTCTCTCTCTCTCGCTCTCTCTCTCTCTCGCTCTCTCTCTCGCTCTCGCTCTCTCGCTCTCTCTCTCTGTCCCGACGGAACTCGGGCACCGGTCTACGAAGCCGGTCGTCGAGGTTCGACTCCTCGCAGAGAGGCCGCGCCACGCGCGCCTCGCCGCACCTCGCCCATTCCCTTCCCACCCCTGGCACCGCGCGCGCTCGAGCCGCGCGTGGCGCACTCGACATCACCGCTCGGAAAGGAGCAGTCATCATGGCTCACAAGTCGCTGTTCAAGTTCGCCGGCAAGGCGCCGGCGGCCGACGCTCGCAACGAGGCGGGCGGCCTCGCCTATGCGCTCTCGCCCGAGCACGCGCTCGCGCAGTACGCCGTCACCGGCACGCTGCACGGCACGTTCTACGCGTCCGCGGGCGACCAGCTCGCGAGCGTGCTCGCGCTCGCCGACCTCGTGCCGGCGGAGTTCGTGGGCAAGACGGCCATCTACTGCCGTGAGCGCGGCTTCATGAAGGACGTCCCGGCGTTGCTCGTGGCGTACCTCGCGAAGCGCGACGTGGCGCTCATGAAGCGGGTCTTCCCGCGCGTGATCGACAGCGCGAAGATGCTCCGCAACTTCGTGCAGATCGTGCGCTCCGGGCAGGTCGGGCGCAAGTCCCTCGGCACCGCGCCGAAGCGCGCCGCGCAGGCGTGGTTTCGCGCGCGCACGCCGGAGGCGCTCTTCCGGTCGTCGCTCGGCTCCGCGCCCAGCATGGCCGACGTCATCAAGCTCGTGCGGCCCGCGCCGCGCGGGGTGGACGGCGCGCCCGACCGCGTCCGCGAGGCGCTCTACGGGTACCTGCTTGGCCGCGAGGTCGATCTCGAGTCTCTGCCGCCCGCCGTGCGGGCGTTCGAGGCGTGGAAGAAGGCCCCGGGGGCGACCCCGCTGCCCGACGTCCCGTTCGAGATGCTCACGGGCCTCGAGCTCACGCAGGACCACTGGAAGGCGATCGCGCGCACGCTGACGTGGACCCAGACGCGCATGAACTTGAACACGCTCCTCCGAAAGGGCGTGTTCGAGGACGACCGGCTCACGCGGCTCGTGGCGGACAGGCTCCGCGACGAGGCGGCGGTCCGGAAGGCGCGCGCGTTCCCCTACCAGCTCCTCGCGGCCTTCAAGGCCGCGGGGGCCGCGATGCCGCAGGCTGTCACGAGCGCGCTCCAGGACGCGCTCGAGATCGCGACCGAGAACGTGCCCGCGATCGCGGGGACGCTCTACGTGTGCCCCGACGTCTCCGGCTCGATGCAGAGCCCGGCGACGGGGCAGCGCGGCAGCGCGACGAGCGCGGTCCGCTGCGTCGACGTCGCGGGCCTCGTCGCCGCGTCGCTCATGCGGCGCAACGCGAGCGCCCACGTGTTGCCCTTCAGCGACGACGTCGTGGCGATGCCCCGGGCCCTGAACCCGCGCGACTCAGTGATGACCAACGCCCAGTACCTCGCGTCCCTGCCCAGCGGGGGCACGGCGTGCGCGGCGCCGCTCCGTCACCTGAACGCGCGGGGCGCGAAGGCGGACCTCGTGCTCTACGTGTCCGACAACCAGTCGTGGGCCGACTTCCGGCTCCCGGCCGGCTCGTCCACGCGGGGCACGCGAATGGCCGAGGAGTGGGAGCGCTTCAGGGCGCGAAACCCCGCGGCCAAGCTGGTGTTGCTCGACATCCAGCCGTACGCCCACACCCAGGTCGCAGAGCGCCCCGACGTGCTCAACGTCGGCGGCTTCTCCGACGCGGTCTTCGAGGTGATCTCCCTCTTCGCTCGCGGAGAGAGCGCCCACTTCGTCGACGCCATCTCGCGCGTCACGCTCGCCGGCTGATCGGCGGGCCGTGACGCCACCGCCCCCGGACCGGCGCCGGGGGCGACCCCTCCACCCCTCACCGGATCGCGCGCGTCGCCTGTCGCGAAGGCGCGCGCGGTCCACTGCCCCCTCCCACGGCTGGAGGCGCCCTTTCGTAACGGGCGCGGCTCGGTTCGACTCCGAGAGGGGGCTCCGTCGCCCGGGCTCGCCCGAGCGACGCGCGAGCGCGCGGCGAATGCCGTGAGGACTACACACTATCCATGTCGCGGTCGCGGGTTCGAGTCCCGCCGACTCCACTCTACGGGGTCGTAGCTCAGCCGGTAGAGCACGATGTCTTCACACCCCTCGTCGCCGCGCGCTCGTGTCTATTCTCCTCGCCACGACGGCCGCCCCGTGCCTTCGTTGCGATCCTGCGGTGCGTGCTCACCTCGCAGTGTGCTGACTCGCGTCGCGGGCAGCGCCGGGGCATCGGCGCTGACTGCGTTGGCCCCGCTGCGGTGCCTGCTCACGTACTTCAGCACCTTCCAAATGGGACCAAACCCTCCGCGCTCCCGCGCCCGCTCTCGCACCGCCGCGTGGGACGATGTGGGAGAAAAAGTAAAATATACCCTTGCCCCCGCGCGAGGGCGGCCCCACCCTCGACGGTGCGTGCGGCGCTCGCTAGCCTCGCGCACTGGAGGAGCGGGAACATGAGCATGGAACGCACGAGCCGGAAGATCCCCGTCACCGAGCGGCAGTTTCTGTGGGTCCAGGACGACGACAAGGGCGAGGTGACCCTCCACGTTGGTCCCACGATGGTGTCGCCCACCGCGGCCGACCGGGTCGTCATCGACGACGGGGACGGCGGCCTGCGCGAGGACGTGAGCGGCAAGCCGCAGAAGATCATCGAGCTCGGCG
>CAZHGG010000066.1:0-13003 GCA_964531755.1 uncultured Polyangiaceae bacterium | reverse complement strand
CACGTCATCCTCGCCACGCAGCGGCCGAGCGTCGACGTCATCACGGGCATGATCAAGGCGAACTTCCCGACGCGCATCGCCTTCCGCGTGGCGCAGAAGATCGACAGCCGCACCATCCTCGACGAGCAGGGCGCCGAGCACCTGCTCGGCAAGGGCGACATGCTCGTGAAGCTCAACGGCACGAACGACACGAAGCGCGTGCAGTGCCCGTTCCTGAGCGAGGAGGAGGTGCTCCGGGTGATGGACTTCCTGCGCCTCCAGGGCGAGCCGGTGTACGACGAGAACATCCTCAAGCCGCGCGACGACGAGGCCGCCGCCGAGGACACCGAGGACGCCGAGCAGGACCCCATGTACGACCAGGCGGTGCGCCTCGTGGCCGACACGAAGCGCTGCTCCACCTCGTGGCTGCAGCGCAAGCTCGGGCTCGGCTACAACCGCGCCGCGCGCATCGTGGAGATGATGGAGAAGCGGGGCCTCGTCGGCGGCGCGAACGGGTCCAAGGACCGCGAGGTGCTGTTCGACGCGATCTGAGCGCGCGCTCGCCGCCGCTCGCCTCGTGGAGCCGCGGGCGGGTCGTCAGCCCGCGCGCGGGTGGACGGTCGGGCCGATGCCCTGCCGCTCGAGGAAGGCGAACGTGTCGGCCCAGCACGCCCGCGCGGCGGCGCGCATGACGAACGCGTGGAACGCGTGGACCTCGCCCGGGTAATACACGTCCTCCGCGACGGCGCCGAGGCGCGTGAGGGCGCGCGCGAGCCGGCGGGTGTCGTCGAGGAGGGGATCCTTCGTGCCGACCGGCAGGAAGAACGGCGGCAGGGGGCGGGCCGGGGCCTCGCCGCGCTCGAAGAGCACGACGGGGTCGGCGAGGTCGAGCGACACGGCGTGCGGCGCCGCCCCGAGGTACGACGCCTCGATCTCCTCCAGGCGCTCCGCCACGAACGACGACATGGAGGGCTTGCGCCGCGCGAAGCGGGCCGAGTCGCTCACCTGAAACAGGCCGCAGGCGGGCACCACCGCGCGCGGCACGGCGTTCGTTTGATACGCGGCCTTGGCCCAGGGCTCGGGGCGCTCGTAGGCGAGCGTCGCCGCGAGGCTCGTGACCAGGTTCGCGCCCGCCGACTCGCCCGCGAGCACCACGCGCGAAGCGTCGGCGCCGAAGCGCGCGGCGTGCTCGATGACCCAGGCGTACGCGTGGCACACGTCGGCGATCGCGGCCGGGTAGCGCTCCTCCGGGGCGAGGCGGTACTCCACGTTGAACACCGCGTAGCCTCGCCGCGCGAAGGCGAGACCCATGATCCAATGCGTGTCCTTCGAGAGGATGCGGAAGCCGCCGCCGTGCACGTAGAACACGACGGGCAGGCGGTCGCCGGACGCGGCGCCCGCGGGGAGGTAGACGTCGAGCAGGTGCTCCCTGCGCCTACCCTCATGATATCTCTGATCTTTTATCACCCGCACGCCGTGGCGGGCGGGCGTCGCGCGAGGGTGCATGCGGCCGATGCGCGAGGCCCCCGCGAAGAAGCCGTGCGCGAGCATCGAGCCGACGGCCTTGCGCGTGCGGGTCGTGAACGAGTCCATCCCCCGAAGGTAGCCGGCATTCCTGCGCGTCGCGAGGGCCTCCCGGGGAGGGCGCGGCCTCCTTTTCTTGCTCGCTCGCGGCGGCGCTCTGCTAGCAGCCCACGCGTGAGCCGCATCCACAAGACCCTCCCGCCCAAAGGTACCCCCATCGGCATCGCCTACTCCGGCGGCCTCGACACGCGCACGGCCGTCGCCTGGCTCTCGCGCCAAGGCCTCGAGGTGCACGCGTACACCGCCGACCTGGCCCAGCCCGACGAGGCGAGCCCCGCCGACATCCCGCCCACGGCCCTCACGCACGGCGCGAAGGCCGCGAAGCTCGTCGACTGCCGCGACGCCATGGTGGCGGAGGGCATCGTGGCGCTCCAGTGCGGGGCGTTCCACCTCGCGACGGCGGGGCGCAAGTACTTCAACACGACGCCCCTCGGCCGCGTGGTGACCACGACGGCCATCGTCGGCGCCATGAAGGCCGACGGCGTGCACGTGTTCGGCGACGGCAGCACCCACAAGGGCAACGACATCCAGCGCTTCTTCCGCTACGGCGCGCTGCTGAACCCGGAGCTCACGATCTACAAGCCGTGGCTGGACACCGCGTTCGTGTCGGCCTTCGGCGGGCGCACCGAGATGAGCGAGTACCTCGCCGGCCTCGGCCTCCCGTACAAGATGGGCACGGAGAAGGCCTACAGCACCGACGCGAACGTGCTCGGCGCCACCCACGAGGCGAAGGACCTGGAGCGGCTCGATCGCGGCATGCGCATCGTGGAGCCGATCATGGGCGTCGCCCACTGGCGGCCGGAGGTGCACGTCTCGCCGGAGGAGGTCTCGGTCCGCTTCGAGCGCGGCGTGCCGGTCGCGCTCTCGGGCCAGCGCTTCGCGAGCCTCACGGACCTGTTCCTCGCGGCGAACCGCGCCGGCGGGCGCCACGGCCTCGGCATGAGCGACCAGATCGAGAACCGCGTGATCGAGGCGAAGAGCCGCGGCGTCTACGAGGCGCCCGGCATGGCGCTGCTCCACATCGCGTACGAGCGCATCCTCTCGGCGGTGCACTCGGAGAACACGACCGACCTCTACGCGACGCTCGGCCGGCGGCTCGGCCGCCTGCTCTACGAGGGGCGCTGGCTCGACCCGGAGGCGGAGCTGCTCAAGTCCGCGCTCACGGCCTGGATCGCGCCGAGCATCACCGGGGAGGTCACGCTCGAGCTGCGGCGCGGCGACGACTACACGCTGCTCGACACCCAGGTCCCCCACGCCGCCTACCAGCCCGACAAGCTCTCCATGGAGAAGACGCTGAGCGCGTTCTCGCCCGAGGACCGCATCGGCGCGCTCGAGGTGTCGGGCATCTCCGTGCAAGATGCACGCGATTTGCTGCTGGCGCGCGCGGGCAGCGCGGCCTCGACGCTGGGGCTGCGCGCGGACGATCTCATCCGCTGAGGCGCAGACGCTCTCCGCCCGCCGAGCGCGGGCGCGGCCTACCGGGCGGTGAGGAGCGACATCGCCACGCCCACGCCGACGGCCAGGAGCACGACGACGAACACGACGACGCTCGCGAGGATCGCGATGGTGCGGGCGGTGTTCGCCGCCTGCATGCTCTGCTGGTGCAGCTGCGCGTAGACCGCCGGGACGCCCGGCGGCGCGCCGAACGGGGTCACCTGCGCCACCTGCGCGCCTGGCGGGACGTGCACGCCGATGAGGTGGGGCTGCCCGTGCGGGGCGTTGGCGAGGAGCCCTTCGAAGGCGCGGGGCATTCCGGTCACGCCACGGTCGGCCATCATCTGGTTGACCACGGCGACCTGCTGCGCGGCGCGCGCGTGGTGCGGCAGCGCCGTGCCACAGTAGGTGCAGGCCGGCTTGGCCATATCCATGGGCGTGAGCGTCGCCCCGCAGGTGGGGCACCGGAGATCGGACATGGCCCAAGCATGCCACGATTTCCGCGGCGTCTCATGGTACTCTTCGGCCCTCCGCGGTGCTGCGGGGCGCTGAGATCCGCGTGGCCCGTCCCTTCCTCGAAGAGTCCTCGGTCGTGAACGCGACCTACACGCTGCGCTCGAAGCTGGGCGAGGGCGGGATGGGCGTCGTGTACCTCGCCGACGGACCGGGCGGCCAGCGCGTCGCGCTGAAGGCCATCGCGCACGGAAAGGCCGCCGAAGAGGCGGAGCTGCGCGCCCGCTTCGAGCGCGAGATCACGGTGTGCCGGTCGCTCTCCCACGAGAACCTGATGCCCATCCTCGACCACGGCGTCGACGACCAGACGGGCACGCCGTACCTGGTGATGCCGCTGCTGGAGGGGGAAGACCTCGGGGCCGTGCTCGCGCGGGTGGGCTCGCTCGAGCCGGGCGTGGCGGTCCGGGTCGCGCTCCAGGCGTGCCGCGGCCTCCAGCTGCTCCACCAGGGAGGCATCGTGCATCGCGACGTGAAGCCGTCGAACCTGTTCCTCGAGCGGCGCGGGGGCGAGATCGTCGTCCGCGTCTCCGACTTCGGCCTGGCGAAGCTTGGGGGCGTGGCCGGCACGCTCACCGCCTCCGGCATGGCGATGGGCTCGCCCGCCTACATGGCGCCGGAGCAGTCCACCAGCGCGAAGCACGCCGACGCGCGCGCCGACGTCTGGGCGATCGCGATGGTGCTCTACCACGCGCTCGCCGGCCGGCCGGCCTTCGAGCGCGCGGGCTCCTTCTTCCACTACGTGGTCGACTCGGCCCGCGAAGTTCCCCACCTGCAGGACCACGCGCCGTGGGTGAGCGGCCTCGTCACGCGCGCGGTGCACGCGGCGCTCCTGCGCTCCCCAGACGCCCGCTGGCCCGACCTCGCCGAGCTCGAGCTCGGCCTCGCGCAGGCGGTCGGCGTCGACCTCGTCGTGTCGCCGCTCCGGGCGGAGGAGCTCCGCGCGGTGAGCGACGCCACCCGGGCGCGCGCCGAGCCGCGGGCCATGCTCCCCACGACCTGGCACGAGCTGCTGCGCGGGTAGTCCGCAGGGCGGCACGGCACCGCGGCGCGCGAAGCGCCACACAGAGCGACTCTTTCGGGGCGCGGTGGGTGCGAAGCAGTTACGATAACGGGGTCCGGTGTCAAAGCCTCGCTACTACTCCACGAAGAAGATCGCGGTCCCGCGGGAGGAGCGCCACACGAGCGCGACCCGCGCCGTCGGGCCCCCGGGCCGCGCGTACCTCGTGGTGCTCTACGGCCCGGATCTGGGCAAGCGCGTCCCGCTCGGCGACGAGCCGTTCTACATCGGGCGCTCCTCCGAGTGCGACCTCACGCTGGACCAGGAGACCATCAGCCGGCGCCACACGAAGATCACGGTGACGCCGACCGGCCACCAAGTCGAAGACATGGGCTCCACCAACGGCACGCTCGTCAACGACGAGCTCATCTCGCTCCGCCCGCTCGAGAACGGAGACCGAATCGCCATCGGCCGGTCCATCTTGAAGTACCTCACCGGCGACGACGTCGAGGCGAAGTACCACGAGGAGATCTACCGCCTGATGATGACCGACGCCCTCACGGGGACGTACAACCGGCGGTTCTTCAACGAGGCGTGCGAGGCCGAGGTGCTGCGGGCGAAGCGCTACAAGCGCCCGCTGTCCCTCTTGATGTTCGACATCGACCACTTCAAGAAGATCAACGACCAATACGGCCACATCGTCGGCGACTCGGTGCTCCGGCAGCTCGCCAAGCTCGTCAAGCCCAGGCTCCGGAACGTCGACATCTACGCGCGCGTCGGCGGCGAAGAGTTCGCCATCCTCGTGCCCGAGGTCGACCTTCCCGGCACCCGGGTGGTGGCGGAGAAGCTCCGCGCCGTGGTCGAGTCGGCCGTGTTCGTCGTGGAGAAGGCGACCTTCGGCGCCACCATCAGCGTGGGCTGCGCCACGCTCACGGAGGACGGCACGAGCGAGAGCCTCTACCGGCGCACCGACGAGCTGCTCTACGCGGCGAAGCAGGGCGGCCGCAACCGGGTGGTCGGCTAGGCCCCCGCGGCGACGCGCTGAAGAGCAACAAGGTCAGGCCACTGACCTTCCCAGAGCAACAATACGTTTCGGAGGTGCCGGCTAATCGCAGGCGCTCGCGGGGCGCAAGGTGTGGCGGTCGGAGTCAACCGGCCACCACCCCAGAGAGCTGCCCATGACCACCCCCACCTGGACCCTCGATCCCTCCCACTCGAGCGCCACGTTCTCCGTGCGCCACATGATGATCACGAACGTCCGCGGCGCCTTCGCCAAGCTCTCCGGCAGCGCGAGCTTCGACCCCGCCAACCTGGAGGGGGCATCGTTCGAAGCGTCCATCGACGTCGCCTCGATCGACACGCGGGACGAGAAGCGCGACGCGCACCTCCGCAGCGGCGACTTCTTCGACGCGGAGCACCACCCCGCGCTCACGTTCAGGTCGCGGGCGCTGCGCCGCACGGGGTCCAAGCTCGAGCTCGTCGGGGACCTCACGATCCGCGGCACCACGCGCGAGGTCGTGCTCGACGTGGATGGCCCCACGGAGGCGCACGTGGACCCGTGGGGCAACACGCGGGTCGGCGCGGAGGCGAAGGCGAAGATCAAGCGCTCGGACTTCGGCATCACCTGGAACTCCGCGCTCGAGGCGGGCGGTGTGCTCGTGGGCGACGAGGTGTCGCTCATGCTCGACGTCTCGCTCGTGAGGCAGAAGTGAGCGCGCGAGCGGTCACTTCGACGAGGCGCGTGGGCCTCGTCGCCGTGCTCGCGGCGCTCGCGGCGACCGCGCTCGCGGGCTGCGACGACCCCGCGAAGGACAAGAGCAAGGCGACCGCGTCGGCCGCGGCGCCCGCCTCGCAGGCGGCAGCGCTGACCCCCGCCGGCGGCGTGGAGCTGCCGTTCTCGTCGGCCACAGGCGCCAAGATCAGCTGGACCGGCTCGAAGGTCACGGGCAAGCACGAGGGGGGCTTCGGGGACGTGAAGGGGACCATCCGCCTCGTCGACGGCGCCCCCGAGAAGAGCTCGGTGCACGTGGAGATCGACGCAGCCTCGATCACGAGCGACACGGAGCGGCTGACAGGGCACCTGAAGTCGCCCGACTTCTTCGATGTAGGCCAGTTCGCGAAGATCTCGTTCGACTCGACCGCCGTGAAGCCGGGGGGCGACAAGGGCGCCAGCCACACCGTCACGGGCAACCTCACGCTCCACGGCGTGACCAAGTCGCTCACGTTTCCCGCGACCGTCCAGGTCCAGGGCGAGAGCGTCACCGTGGAGGCCGAGTTCTCGCTCAACCGACGAGACTTCGGGCTCACCTACCCGGGCAAGAAGGACGACCTGATCCGCGACGACGTGGTGGTGAAGCTGTCGGTGAAGGCGAAGAAGTAGCGCGCGGCTCGCGGCGACGCGGTCGGGAATAGCGCGGCGTCGAGGGCGGTTTCGGCCCCATGAGCGCCCCCGCCGACGAGGCCCCTCCGGAGGCCTCCCCCTCGCCCGCGCCCGCGCCCTCCGGCGCGGGCCCCTCGACCCTGCCCGCGGCCGTCGCGCGCTTCGCGTGGCCCGCGGCGTTCGTGGCGGTGGCGGCGATGGGCTTCGGCCTCGTACGGCCCGCCCCGCCCCCGGCGGCCACGCACGTGCTGGTCGAGCAGCCCGCGCCGAACGTGGTCAAGGAGCTCCGCGCCCTCGGTCGCCTCCAGACCGCCGCGCTCCACCTGGAGAAGGTCGTGGACATCGCCGACCACCAGACCCGGCTCTTCGGCCTGCTCGAGGCGCGGGACTCCCTGCTCTACGTCGCGTCGGGCGAGGTGGTGCTGGGCGTCGACCTCGAGCGCCTGGGCCCCGACGACGCCGGCTACGACCGCGCCACCGGCGTCGCGCGGGTGCGGCTGCCCGAGCCGGAGGTGCTCTCCTCGCGGCTCGACGAGGTGAGCTCGCACGTGCACGCGCGCCACACCGAGCTGCTCGCGCGGCGCGCGCCGGAGCTCGAGCAGCTCGCCCGCCAGCGCGCGCTCACGGCCTTCGCCGCGGCGGCGGAGGAGCCCCGCGCCAGGGAGCTCGCCCGGGCCCAGGCGGCGCGGCAGCTCGAGGCGCTGGCCAAGGCGTGGGGCGCCCGTGAGCTCGTGGTCACCTGGCGCGCGATCGCCCCAGGCGAGCTGCCCGTGCGCTGAGCGCGCGGCTCAGGCCGAGGCGGGGGTCTGGTGGCGCCGCACGACGGCGAGCACCTCTTCCTCGGCGAGGATGTGGTCGTGCTCCTTCGCCGTCTTCAGGATCTCGGCGACGAGCCCCTCGGTCGCCTCGATGCCGCGCTCGCGCAGGTAGTAGCTCACGTTCGACGCGCCGCTCATGAACCCGACGCAGATCTCCTGCTTGCGCCCGAACATGCCCGCGGGCACCCCGGAGTAGATGCGGTCGGCGAGCCAGGTGTCGCCCTTCGCCATCGCCTTGATGATGGCCGCGGCGTGGACGCCCGTCGCGGTGCGGAACGCGTCGCGCCCGACGAGCGGGTAGTTGATGGGCACCTGCCACCCCACCGCGCGCGCCACGGTCTCGCAATACGTGAGGAGCTTGGTCAGGTCTTGATCTTGGATCTGGCCGAGCAGCTTCATGTTGAGCAGGAGCAGCTCCATCTGCGCGTTGCCCACGCGCTCGCCGATGCCGAGCCCCGTCGCGTGCACGCGATCGGCCCCGAACTCGAGCGCCCAGATCGCGTTCTCGAGGGCAAAGCCACGATCGTTGTGGCCGTGCCAGTCGATGCCCACGTCGGCGCCCGCGCTGGCCACCACGCTCTTCGTGAACTGGACGAGGTTGCGGACGCCGTCGGGCGTGGCGTGTCCTACCGTGTCGGACAGGCACAGCCGCGTGGCGCCGTGGTCGATCGCCGCGCGGAACAGGGTGCTGAGCACCTCGGGTCGCGAGCGCGTGGTGTCCTCCGTGACGTACGCGACGGTGAGGCCGTTCTTCACGGCGACGTCGACCGCCTCGCAGCTGCGCTTGACGAGGAGGTCGAGGTCCCACTGCTCGGCGTACTGGCGGATGGGGCTCGACCCGATGAAGGCGTACGCCTCGATGGGGATGCCCACCTTCTGCGAGATGTCGATCATCGGGGTGATGTCCGACACGACGGTGCGGCCCGCGAAGGCGATCCGCAGCTTCATCTTGCAGCTGACGACCTCTTGGCACATGCGCAGGCAGTCGTCGTACGCGCGCTTCGAGCTGCCGGGCAGTCCGATGTCGGCCATGTGGATGCCGAGGTCCTCGATGAGGTGGAGGATCTCGAGCTTGCGCTCGATCCCCGGGTCCTTCACGGAGGGGTTCTGGAGACCGTCCCGCAGGGTCTCGTCGAAGAACGTGGCGTTCGGCGGGATGATGCGACCCTTCCGATTGACCTCGTTCCAGTCAAAGATGAGCTCGGACGCGCGGTCCTCCAGGGCGGGGTCGGTCATTGCTCGCAGTATGCCACGGAGCGCCGTCGCGGAACGACAACCAGGAGGGGCTCGCGCCACCATTTGCGCGACGTCAAGACGCTCGCCGGAGCCAGGATGAGCTCTGGCGAGCGCCCAGGCGCGCCGGGTGATCTACGATGGTGTCATGAGCGACTCAGCCATGGACGCGGCGCGGCTCCTCGTGGTGCAGCCGGGGACGCGCGCCAACTTCATGCGGCGCGTGGTCGACGCGATGCGCGCGCTCGTGCCGGCCCCTGGCGCGTTCTTCTGCCTCGGCACGAGCGAGGCGCGGGCGTACGCCGAGGGCGCGCGCCTCGTCGACGGCGCCAGCGCCCCCATGCCGCCGGGCGGCACACTCTCGGCCGCCTTCGGCCTCGACGCCCGCAGCCTCGTCTCGAGCGGCCGGCGCGCGTACCTCGCCGACGAGCTCTATCCCTCGAGCGAGCGCGCGGCGCTCCCCTATTTCGCCGCCACGCGCGAGAGCGGCCTCGTCGACGCCGTCTTCGTGTTCCTGCACGAGGGCGGCCTGCTCTTCGGCGTCGCGGGGCTCGAGCGCCGGGCGACCGAGCGCGCGTTCGAGCCGCAGGAGGTCGCGCGGCTCGAGGGCCTGAGCCCGTTCGTGGTGTCCGCCGCCCGCGCGCAGCTCGCGTTCGATGACGTCTCCCGGGAGGCCACGGCGCTCCGGGCGCTCCAGCCGGGCAGCAGCACGTTGCTCGTGCTCGACCGCGACGGGCCGTCGGTCTTGTGGGCGGCGAACCGCGAGCGCGGCGTCGACTGGGAGACGGACATCGCCCCGAACGTGCGCGCCATCGCGGACGCGACCGAGCAGGCCCTCGACGCCAAGCGGCGCGGCGACGCCCTGCCCACCCCGCCCGCGCTCCCCTTCGGCACGATCGCCGGCGTCGCGAAGCTCGAGGGCGATCCCGTGTTCGGCGGCGCTCGCTGCGCGGTCGTGCGCGTGCAGTCACAGGCCAAAGACGCGGCGAAGCCGCTCGAGGGGCTGTCGCGCCGCGAGCGGGAGATCGCGCGCCTCCTCGTCGCCGGCTACAGCGGGGTGAACGTCGCGGCCATCGCCGGCCTCAGCGAGAACACCGTGCGCACCTACGTCCGGCGGCTCTACGCCAAGCTCGGAGTCGTGAGCCGCGCGGAGCTCGTCCGCACCCTCATGGCGCCCGAGACCGCGCGCCCCTCCCCCGTGCTCGCCCCGCCGCCCGACTCCGCGCTCGCCGAGCGCGACGACACCCTCGACTGAGGCCCACGATGCCGACGCCCCCCGCCCCTCCCGCCGCCTCCGACGCCCCGCGCGTCCGGCTCGAGCCGCTCACGCCCGCGCACCTGCCGCACGTCATGACCTGGGTGAACGACCGCGAGGTCATGCAGTATTTCGCGAACCGACAGTCCGACATCTCGGAGGCGGACGAGCGCCGCTACCTCGAGGAGCTCGCGCGCTCACCGAACGACCGTGTGTACTCGGTGTTCACCGACGGGCCCGAGGGCGAGGGCTACGTCGGTCAGGTCGGTTTGAATCAGATCTATTGGCCGGCGAGGAACGCCCGGCTCTTCGCGGTGGTTCGGCGCGAGCGGCAAGGCCAGGGGCTCGGGACCGCCTCGGTGCGCGCGCTGATGCGCGTCGCGTTCGGGGAGCTGGGCCTCCGGAAGGTGTGGCTCATCGTGCGCAAGGACAACCGGAGCGCGCAGTCGATGTACTTGCGCCTCGGCTTCGATTTCGAGGGCGTGCTCCGCGAGGAGTACTGCGTGGGCGGCAGGTTCTACGACATGGTGCGGATGGCGAGCCTCGCCGCGCGGCCCTAGCCGGTGCTCACTCGAATCGAGCCCGAAATCCCACGGCTCCCGCCTTCGGCTTCTCACGAGAGCCGTGGGCTTCCGGGCTCGATGACCGCTACGTGTGCACGTCGCCTTCGGACGATTCAGGATCGGCGGAACTGGGTTCCGCCTTAGCCGGACGACGGCCGCCGCGCGCCAGGCGCGAGGTCACGAGGCCGCGCTCAGGAGCGCGACTGCCACTCGGTCTGTTGGACGACCGGGAGCTGGAGGGCGCGCTCGCGATCGAGATCGAGGTTGCCGACGTGGAGGCAGAGCGGGGTCTGCACCCACTTGTAGATGCTCTGCGTGAAGAGCCGCGCGAACTTCGCGCTCCACGCGGTGATCTGCTCGGGCGCGTGCTCGGGGAAGATGGCGCGGAGGGCCGCCGACACCTCCGCGGGGCCCATCTTCTCGCCGGCGTAGAGGGCGAAGCACGCGTCGAGCACCGGGAACGGCATCAGGTCCCGCTCGTCTTCTTGGTTGTCGGCGAGCTCCGCCGAGGCGGGCTTCTCGAGGGTGAGGCGGATGCCCTCGGAGCCCGTCTTCTCGAGCAGGTAGTCGAGCAGCGCGTTCACCACCGTCTTGGGGACGTTCGCGATCACGCTGAGCGCGCCCTCCATGTCGCCGCCGATCGTCGTGTAGCCGACCGCCTTCTCGCTCATGTTGCTCGTCTGCAGGAAGAGGCCCTGCGCGCTGTTCGACCAGTTCCACATGCGCTCGCCGCGGAGGCGCGCCTGGACGTTCTGCTTCGTCATGGGCGTGATCGCCTCGCCGGGCTGGAGCATCGACTCCACCGCCGCGAGCTCCGGCGCGCAGGCCTCCTCGATCGACACCACGGCGAACGGCACGCCGAGCTCCGCCGCGGCGCGCTCGGCGGCGCGCTCGGTCTGGGGCGACGAGTGCCGCGAGGGCATGAAGAACGCGCGCAGCGTGGCCTTGGTGCGGGCGGCGCGCTCCTCGGTCGACTCGGACGCGTAGCGCGTGTCGATGTACCGACGCGCGAGCCACAGGCACAAGAGGCTGTCGCGCCCGCCCGAGAGCGCGACGCCGATGGTCTTGAACGCCCGGGTCTTCTCGAAGTAGTCGCCGAGGCCGAGCGCGAGCGCGTCCATGAGGTCCTCGAAGAAGACCTCGCGCGAGGACGGCCGCTCGCGGAGCGAGGGCAGGAAGAAGCTCTGGTTCGGGGGCGCGGGGTAGCGCAGCGTGTCGCGGCGCGTGGTGGGGGCGTCGACGGCCACCGTGGTGACGCGCACCGAGCTGGCGACGAACGCCATCTGATCGTGGCGCCACGTCGTGTTCTCGGTGCGGAGCCGGGCCGTGCGGTCGAGGTCGAGCGTGACGGCCGTCAGCCCCTCGCGAAACCGTGGCGCGTCGACGAGGAGGCGGCCGTTCTGCGCGACGTACCCCCCGCCGTCGAAGATGAGCCCGTCGTTGGCGCCGACGAGGTTCGTGTAGACTACAGCCACTTGGTTGTCGCCTGCCCTCGTGGCGATCATCTCGCGGCGCGTGTCGACCACACCCAGCCGGAAGGGCGAGGCGGAGAGGTTCAGCACGAGCTCCGCGCCGGCGTACGAGCGGCGACGCATGGGCCCGTCGGGGGACCACACGTCCTCGCACACCTCGAGGGCGATCGTCCCGAAGTCGAGCGCGAAGATCACGTCGCCGAAGGGCACGCCGCCGGGGAGCCGATCGCTCGACCCGGGCACGCCGCTCGCCAGCGTGCGCTGCTCGTAGAAGACGCTGTACGTGGGCAGCTTCTCCTTCGGGACCACGCCCCAGACGCGCCCGGCGTGCACCAGCGCGGCGCAGTTGTAGACGTGCGCGCTGCGCGCCACGGTGAGGCCCACGGCGCACACGACGCCGAGGTCCCGCGTCTCATGGGCGAAGCGCTCGAGCTCGGTCCACTGGGCGGCCACGAACTCGCGCCACTGGACGAGGTCCTCCGGGGCGTAGCCGGCGAGCAGCTGCTCGGGGAAGACGAGCACGGTCACCGCGTCCTCCGCCGCGCGGCGCGCGAGCTCGATCGCGCGGTCGGCGTTGGATTTGACCGCGCCCACCGTCGTGTTCACGTTCGCGATCGCAACTCGTACGAGCCTCATTTGTTTCTCCTCGTGCTCCTCACGTCCGCCCACGGCCACGGACCGCCGGAGACTAAGGCGGAACCCAGCTCCGCCGATCCTGAATCGTCAGAAGGCGATGTGCACACGTCGCGGCAGGGGTGACGACCCGTACGTAGGC